>CAZNLZ010000122.1:0-5286 GCA_964574225.1 uncultured Muribaculaceae bacterium
TTTCTATATTTTCAACTATTTTCTGAACTGTTGCTTCAGAAATTATTTCATCATTTATTTTCACATAAGGAGCTTTTGAATGATTATCAGACTGAGAGCACTGTCCTAAACACAAACTTGGTTCAACAACAACTTTGTCACCAAATTTTTGTGGTAACAAATCATATAATTCATTCAAATATGAACTTCCCATTACAAAACAAGTTGTGCCAGAACAGATTTTAACACTAATTTTCATTCTTTCCCCTTAGTATATTTCTAAACACTTCTAGTTTACAATCAAACAAACCTAACTTCAACTTTTTTGGTATATTTGTCTTCTAATAACTTTGCAATTTTCTTTATTATATTTTTTCTAATTTCAATTTCAATTGGAAGGTTTGGATCATAATGAGCCTGATTTATTTTTGCACCAACTAAAAATTTAATCACATCAGTATCTAAGAAAAATTTCATTAATTTGCCAGCTGCATCATCATACGGAACACCTGTTTCTAAATATTCAGCAGTTTTAGTAAGTGTTAAAATTCCTTCAGTAACAAGGTCAATACCTTTCATATAAGAAATTCCAGGCAATTTACCAACATTGATATTTCTATCAGCTTCTATTTCCAAATTAAGTTCTCTCGCAATCAAATTAGCCGTTGTACCACCGGCAATTGCTTTTTTACCATTAAAAGAATAAAAACTTTTGGCATAAACAGAATCTCGTTCCATATCATAAGGCGGACCTGTAAAAACAATTGACTTTCTTGGTTCTCTAAAGTAGAAACACGCAACCGATGTGTCATCTTTTAATTTATGGTCAGGTTCAACCGCTTGTATCTGTCTAATAATATATCGAGCAAGCTCATCAGAAGAAATAAAAGGTTGTTCATTTAATTTGGCTTGTACAATTTTAATCAAACCTTCTCTTCTAACGCCTAATTTTAATTGTTCGGTACCAAGTGCTGCTTGAGTTACACCATCAGAACAAAAAATTATTCTATCTCCCATTTCCAACTTCAAATTATAAACATGCATATGTCTATTTTGAAAAGTCTTAGATGTAATTGTTTTATATTCTGGTTTAAGAACCTGATTGTCTCTAATCCATAAGAAATCAGGATTACCCTCTTCAACTATTTGAACATTACCTTCTTCATCACAATCAATTGCAGAAAATGTAGAATAACTTATCTTTCGAACTTTACATACAGGCAGCGAGTTCATTATAGTTTCACACGCAAGCTCAATATCTGATTGTGCCTCAATAAATTTCAAAAGCATTGTTGCCGTCATACTTGCAAGAATATTTGCTTTAATTCCACTTCCAAGCCCATCAGATAGAATTGCAATCAACCTACCAGTATTTTTATACCTTCTTGAAAGGAAATAATCGCCAAATGCATTCTGATTATATTTTTTTTCTTGAGCACAGCAAACATCAATAAACATTATTTCGCCTCATCAGAATTATTTTCATAATCTTTTGCAATAGAGTTAAGAAGAACCTCTGTTTCTACCATATGTTCACCAAGCAAACAAGCAATTTCTTGTACAGTTGCAATATTTTTAGAAATTACTTCTCTTGCTCTTCTTGCAATTTTTTCTCTATCCATTTCTGATTTTGTCACATCTGTTATAACAGCACCAGCAAGTTCGCCAACTTCAATAGCAAAGGCACTTATATCATAAAGTTTTCCGCCAATTGCATAGTGTTCTTTATGTATATCCTCAGCTGATTTTAAAGCAGCTTTCAAAATTTCGCCAAAAGGAACTATTCTATCTATTGCTGCACCAGCTAGCCCTTCTTCTCTTGAAGAAAATACATCATACATTTCACCACAGAACATCCTCATAAACGCATCATTTGTTTCTAATATGTTCAAATTTTTATCTATCATAACAACTGCCGCAGGCATACAACGAACCATAGCAGCAGCTTTTCTTACTGCAATTTTTCTCATATAAGAAACGCACATAGATGTTTCTGCTTCGCCAGCAATTAACGCATTTACAAAATCTCTACAAGTAGAATAACCACAACCAGAACAATTCAACTCGTCTTGTTGTGAATATTTACTTATTTTTTTCAATGCTTCATCAATTTCTTCAATCGTATATTTATTTTTTTGAATAGGATTTGGAACATATTCCTGATTAATTACAATCTTTGGTTCTTTAGGCACATCATCTCTATACTGAGCAGATGTCAAAACTCCAGATGTTACTGCAATTATACCTTTATCAGATGAAAGATATGGACCATTAACACACCCGCCTTCACAGCCTAAAGCCTCTACAAATATTTTTCCAGATAATTTTTTTGTATCTAAACCAGATAACGCTTTATCTAGATTTTTTATAGAACTTAAACTAATTAATGAAACTTCCTTTTCATCAATTCCAACCCTTTTGATTGTTTCATTCATGCCACCTTCTATAGGATACAAAGAGCCTTCATAAGCACGTTCTGGCACAAATTTTGCATCTTGGGCTTCATCTACATCACTAAAAGTAATAAACTCTTCTTTTAACCAATAGTTCAACTCTTCAAATGTCAAAGCAACATCCATTAAATCTTGATGCGCATCAGATTCTTTCTTTTTAGCGATGCAAGGTCCAATAAAGACAACTGAAATATCTTCACCATATTCTTTTTTCAATAAACCAGCATGTGTTAAAGCCGGAGAAACAACAGAAACTATATTTTTTGCAAAATTTGGTTTATAAAGTCTTATATAGTCAACAACAACAGGACAAGCACTAGAAATAAACAAACCAGTTTCTTTAGATTCATTCAAAACTTTTGCACATTGAATAGATACTTCTTGCGCACCCAAAGCTGTCTCACTAACAGCATAAAATCCTATCTTTTTTAAAACAGAAATCATTTTTTCAGGTGATACATTATAAACACCTGTCCAACTAGGAGCCAATGACACAATTACTTTTTTATTTTGTAAAAAAAGTCTCTTAACTTTATCTATATCATTTCTAACCCTTTTGGCACCACTCGGACAAACTCTAACACAATGTCCACAAGCAATACATTTCTCATCAATAACAGAGGCAGAATTGTCCTGTATTTTTATCGCTTTTACATGGCACTCTCTTATACATTTATAACAATCATGACATTCATTTTTTAAAGTATAAACAGGATACAGATTATTCAACTTAACTTCCTTAATTCTTCAAGTAACAATTCTTTTGTAACACAACTATAGGATTTTTCACCAATTATTATATTAGGACCTTTTTCGCAATTATCACTACATCTAGCACCATAGACTTCTACATTAGCATCTAAATTATTTTCTTTAATATAATTCTCTATAAATTCTAAATTATCTGAATTTCCTCTTGCAAAACAAGAACTTCCCATACAAATTTTAATTTTTAGTGTAGTCATTAATGTATCTCCTCTAGACTACATTTTATCACGAAAGTTAAGTCCCATAGCTGCAATTTCATCAGAAGTGCATTTTACATATCTACCATTTTCATCAAATCTATATGCAATTATTTCAGGTTCATTCATCTTTTTAATTAAAGCCAACGCTTTTTTCTTATCATAATGACGAGTTCCATCTTTTTTTCTACTTTCTACATCATCAGCAGAAAACAAATAATATCCTTTAACTTTTTTAGTTTTTCCACTCAAAACATTGTAAACCGCAACACGAGAACAACCAAGTTCTTCAACAAGTGCTGTTTGATTAGGAAACTTCATCTGTTTGCCCGTTTCATCAACGGCGTATAATGCTGTTTCTATAGGATTAGAAGACAGAACTTGTTGTATTTTTTTTGGTTCAACAATTATAGAACCATCTTCTTTAATTGTTTCAACTTTAGACGCTTTTACAATGGTATATCCAGCAATCGTCTTTGCCTCACCATCATAAACACTAGCAATAGAAACTTCTTTTCTACCCAACCCTTTTGCTAATTCTTCTCTATTTAAATATTTTTTATATTGTCCATTCACATCAATTGCATAAACTGCCTTTGGATATGCTTTTTGTTGTAATAATCTTGCAACTTTTTGCATATCAAAATATGGATTACCATTTACACCAACTTTTTCCAAATCACGTGCATATGCAATAACATAATCATCCACCATATTAACTCTACCAGCTAAGCTAGCATTAATCAAAGGAAGATTCATACCTGTCTTTGCAGACATATCAGCCAAAGATTCGAACCTTTCACAATTCATATCTTTATCTATTCGATAAACAGCTTCTTTGCCAAAACTTACAGAACAAACAGGGGCAACATTTGCTCTTTTTATCGAATATCTATGCATTTTTAATGAAATCGGCGAAATTTTCATAGTATTAGTTCTAACACCGATAAATATATTTTTTGCTTATACGTTAAGATTTACCGTAAATTGCAAGAAATTGCCAATTAAATTTTCATTCCAAACTTGAACATCCTTTGGGACACTCAATACACAAGGAGTAAAATTCCAAATATATTTAATTCCAGCATTAACAAGATAATCAGAAACTTCTTGAGCATATTGTCTTGGAACTGTTAAAATTGCAATTTTTGCGTCACATTTTTCTGCAATTTTTGGCAATTCATTTATATTAAAAATTTGTTTATCGTTAATTTTAGAACCAACTTTTTCTGGAGAATTATCAAATAACGCAGAAATATTGAATCCATAAGCTTCAAAATTATCATATTTAGCAAGAGCCATTCCCAAATTTCCTGCTCCAACTATAAAAGCTGTTTTAACCTCTTTAAATTTAAGAGTTTGCTCAATCAAAACTTTTAATTCATCAACTTTATAACCAACTTTACACTTCCCTTTATAGTTCAAAAGTGCAATATCTTTACGAACTTGAGTATTATCAACGTGCAATAAATCTGCAATTTGAGGACTTGAAATATATTCAATATCTTTTTCAATATAATCAGTCAAAATACTGTGATACAAAGTTAATCTATTAATTACTTTATCCGAAAGAATTTTTTCCATAAACCTAACCTTTTTCAAAAAGAAAGAGGAACGCATTTCTACGTTCCTCTTCTTTAATTATCTAACTACACAACACCGTTGTATGCGTCGATGTAGATTTTCTTAATGTCTTCCATTAGTGGATATACTGGGTTTGCACCTGTACATTGGTCGTCATAAGCTAATTCAACTAATTCGTCTAAGTTGTCCATAAATGTTTTTTCATCAACACCAAAGTCTTTAATTGAATTTGGAAGATTGATAGCTTTCATTAATGTATCAACAGCGTTGATTAACAACTCAACTTTTTCGTCATCATTCTTACC
>CAZNLZ010000123.1:0-5211 GCA_964574225.1 uncultured Muribaculaceae bacterium
GAATAGAATTTAACTTCAACACCATAGAACAAGGTGTATCTTGAAGCTGTTCCTGGGGCACTTTTATCTAATGCATATAACATTTCAATAATAGCTGTCATTTGTCTGTAAGGAAGAACTAAGCTTAAATCCCCTGGTGTTGCGCAAGCTAATGTTGGTGTAATTATGCTACTTTTAATTCTATCTGGTGTAGAACGGCGACCATCCAATAAATCGCCAAATCTTTGAACTAGAACACCGCCAGCTAACATATTAGCAAGTCTTGCAACGTGTTGACCATATGCAATAGGTTCTTTGAATGGTTCTGTGAATTTTTCAGAAACTAATAATGCAAAGTTTGTATTTTTAGTTCTATAGTTCGCGTAGCTATGACCATTTACTGTTGCAATACCAGAATAATTTTCTGTTACAACTTCACCATATGGGTTCATACAGAATGTTCTTACTTCATCACCAAATGTTGGAGAATGATAAATTAATTTAGATTCGTATAATTTTTCTGTAATTGGTTCAAATACAGGAGCTGGAAGTTCAACACGAACACCAACATCAACTGCATTGTTTACCATACCAATTTTATTTTTGCTGAATTCTTGAGTTAACCAATCAGCACCTTCTCTACCAGGAGCAATGATGATGTGTTCAGCTGTAATTTTTTGATTGTCTTTTGTTATGAAACCTTTAACTTGACCATTTTCAACAATTAATTGGTCTGCAATTGTATCATATAAAATAGTAATTCTTTCGCTTAAATAATCTTGCATATTTTTAAGAACATCTAAGCTTCTTTCTGTTCCTAAGTGTCTAACAGGAGAATGAACAAGTTTTAGTTCTGCTAAAGTTGCTTCACGTTCAATATCTGAAAAAACATCTTTGTCTAAACCAAAAACTTCATCTGTTGCACCAAATTGAAGATAAGTGTCGTCTGTATATTTAACTAAATCTTCAACATTTTTACGTGGCATATAATCAAGTAAGTGACCGCCAACATCTGGAGTTAGTGTTAGTTTTCCATCAGAAAACGCACCAGCACCGCCCCAACCACAAAGTAAACCACATTTTTTACAAGTTGGGCATTTTTCAAAGCCTTCTCTTAAAAGGCATTTTCTTTTTTCAATTTGCACGCCTTTTTCAACCAAAACTACTTTCCATTCTGGTTTTAACTTCATAATTTCTAAAGCCGCAAAAATACCAGCCGGACCACCACCAACAATTGCTACATTATACATATCAATCTCCACTATTTCTTATAAGAACATGATGATTTTAACTTAAACCCCATTTTATTTGAACCAATAGTAAAGAACTATTTACACAAAAAAAGACTTTTATTCTTATGCTTTGTTTACATTGTAATAACCGTATTTTATAATGCGTTTATGAATGTAAAAATTGTTGCTATAGGTAAAATAAAAGAACAGTATCTGAAAGATGCGATAAAAGAGTATGAAAAACGCCTTACTCCATTTTGTACTTTTTCTATTGTTGAGATGAATGCAGAACAAATTTTAGATGAATCTATGTGTGATAAGTATAAAGAACTTGAAGCAGATAGAATTCTTCAAAATATTAAACCTGATTCTTTTGTCATAACTCTTGAAATAAAGGGAAAAATGTTCTCGTCTGAAGAATTTGCACAAAAGATGAAAGAAATATCATATACGGGAATTAACGATATTACTTTTGTTATTGGTGGGGCAAATGGACTTTCTCAAAGAGTTAGTGATGTATCCAACTTGAAATTGAGTTTCTCAAAAATGACATTTACTCATCAAATGGTCCGAATGATTTTAACAGAGCAAATTTATCGTGCTTTTAAAATAAATAATAATGAAAAATACCATAGATAACTGTAAAGAAATGTAAATATATAACGAATAGATATATCGAATAGAATAATAATGTGTTATATTAAAATTATGATTTGAACTAAGACTTGAGTAGATATTGTTTCGAAACGGTGACTAGGTTCGCTAAGTCAGAGGGAGTGGTTTGCGTTTAATTAAAAAACGCAATTTTTAGGTTAGGGTATTTTATGATTTATTGTTGTGGGACTTATTATAGTCCTTCTAAAACAGTTTTTCTGTCGCCTGATTTTATGTTTAGGGATAGAAAACTTGAAGTTTTGATTTGTCCAAAATGCGGTGCGCTTGCGGCTGAGCTAACTCAATTTAATATAAAAGAACAACGTTATGAAACCTTTCGACCAAACAGAAAAAAGGTTTCAAAATTTATTAAAGCTGTTGAGTCTGGTTCTTGGCACGAAATAAAAATAAAATATGGAACAAAAGAGCGTGCTGGGTTTGTTTATGGTGTTAATAAAGAACATAAAGATGGCAGGGTTTTTCAGTATGCTGTTGATTTTAATGGTGAGAAAAAATTGGTGAAAATTTATGGCTAGGAAGAAAAAAGGTTGTGAATATTCCAAATCAGATTCTTTTGAAAATTTAGAGGTTGTTCAGGAAATGGCTTTAAATCGAAAAGGGAAAGATGATGAAATTAATCCTGATATTTCTACATTTTTAAAAGCAGAGGAATTAAAAGGCAAACTTTGTGGGCTTTATGCTGAAAAAGACAAAGTACAACCACAAGTTAATAAAATGGGCTCTGTAATTATAAATGGTGAAAAGTTGGAATTAAACGTTGGAGAAAAATTGGATAACAAAGATGATTGAATTACCAGAAATTTTAGATATTCCTGAAAAGTTGGTCCCTGTAATAACGAACATTAATAACTATAATTATTTTTTAATTGAAGGAGGGCGAGGTGGTGGCAAATCCCAAAGTATAGCTAGGATAATTCTCTGGTTGGCCGAACAAAGAAAAGTTAGGGTTTGCTGTGGTAGAGAAACTCAAGCAACAATTTCTGATAGCGTATATAAAATATTTAGTGATTTGATTTCTGATTATAATTTAAATTTTACTGTTAAGTCGAACAAGATAATTCATAATAATAGCGATTCTAGTATTATTTTTAAAGGTTTTAGAGAACAGGGAAAAGTTAATATTAAGGGTCTTGAAGGTGTTGATATTCTGTGGATTGATGAGGCTCAAGCAATTACAAAATCAACACTTGATGTTATTATTCCGACTATTAGAAAAAGAAACTCGATTGTTATTTTTACGATGAATAGACTTGTTCGTAAAGACCCTGTTTATTCTGAGTTCGTTTCCAGAGATGATTGTCTCCATATAAAAATTAATTATTATGATAATAAATTTTGTCCTCCAAAATTAATTGATGAAGCAAGACGTTGCAGGGAAAGAAATGTTCTTGATTATGAATATATATGGGAGGGTAACCCTTTAGATACAACAAATGATTTTCTTTTTTCTGCAATAAAGCTTGATAAAGCTAAAAATATAAAAATAAAAGAAGAAAATTATAGAAAAATTCGTTGTATGTCGGTTGATTTAGCTGGTAATGGCGGTGACTTGTGTGTTGCTAGTCTCATTGAATCAAAAAGTTCGACTCAATGGTCTTTAGAAAAGCAAGAACATTGGAGTGAGCCAGATACAGATGTGACCAAGGGTAAGATTATAAATTTGTACTCTTGTTGGAAACCTGAATTATTGATTTTAGATGCAGATGGGCTTGGTTATTCAATTTATGTAAGTATAAAAAATGTTATTTCTAATGCTATTAAGTTTAATGGAGCAGCATCAAGTAATAGACCTAATGCGTTAAACCGTCGAGCTGATGGTTATTTGACGCTAAAAGATTTTATAGATAATGAATGGCTTAAAATTTCATCTGATTTTACTATTTCCCAACTTGAATATATAAAAAAATCTTATAAACCAAATGGGCAAATTTTTATTCAATCCAAAAAAGAAATGAAGTCTGAACAAGGGGAAAGCCCTGATTTTGCCGACAGTTTGATGATGGGAATTTATGCTATAAATTATTATTCTTATTTGATTGATGAACGTGATGAGACTGTAATTTTAGATTCTAATTTTGATCCTTATTCGTAAGTTAAGAAATGTAAGAATTTTTCAGCTTGGGAAAATACGTTATTGTTAAAAATTCAAAATGGTTTTATTCTATAGAAAGAAAGGTTGAATATGAGTATCTTCAAAAGAAGAAAAAAAGATGAAGAAAAGCCTCTTTTGCTAAAAGGATATGTTGAAAAAACGCAAAGAGTACAAAAGGAACCTTCTTCTAAATTAGAAGAAAGGGCAAATCTTTTGTATTCTGACGCGTTGGAACCTAAGAAAAAAGCAAAAAAATTAGAACCTGTTTCTTTTGAAGTTTCTTATTTTAATGAACAAGATGACTCTGGAACGCTAACTACGTCGGAACTGGGGAATGGAAGAAGAAAAAGAGATTCGAACGAAAAAAGAACATTTAAACAGCGAGTCAATAAAGCAGTTGATGATGCAAAGAAACAGGGGCTTATGTTTATTAATGAAAATCTTCCTTTGGAAAAACCGGTTAAAATGGCATCTGAAGGAAAGTTTGCTTTTTTGCAAAAATTAGAATTTTCTGTTGATGCAAACGAAAACTTAAAAATGGCGAATAAAGATACATACATGGATACTCCATTTGCTCACGAACATACTATATACAATAATGTTTCAGAGGTAAGTCCTTTTTTAAGACCTTATGTTGTAGAAAAAATAAAATCACAACTTGGCACATCTGCACTAAAAACAACAAAAGGTATTTTTATTGATAATGATAAGCCGTCTTCTATTAGAATTGCTAATAATGAAAAAATACAAGATATAATTCGAGAAAATAAATCGGAACTAAAGGCTTATGGCTATGTTAAAGAGACCTCTGTTGGATTTAAATTTGAATTTGGTAACGAATTGAATTTATTTGCTGCAATTGGTCGTGCAGATATTGTAGATATCTATTTACATTCAAATGGTGAAATAACATTTTACCTTATAGACACGTACGAATTTAATAAAGATGCAACTGATGCTTTAAATAAAGCAGGAAGAATAAATCAAGAAAAAGGGATTTTAATTCCATATTTTATGATTTATTCAGTAAAAATAGATAAAGAAACAAGCGAGGAATTATTAAGATGATTACAGAAAATAAGCAAATGATAGTAAAAATAGTGAAATTTTTTATTGAAAATATACTTATAAGTTGTTTTCTTATTCTTATGTGTATGTTTTCTATGTTTGCTATTTTTGTTCCAAAAGTGGTTTCTATTTTGGTTTATTTCCTTGTTTCATTTTTTGTTGTTC
>CAZNLZ010000124.1:0-5209 GCA_964574225.1 uncultured Muribaculaceae bacterium
AAAAAATGGCTAGTATTCAAAATATTGATAATTCTAAAACAATTACAGACTATGCTTTATTAAAAATAAGTATGACTGTTGTAGCTTTAGTTATTCTTGGATTTTTAACTCACGATATTACACATATTGCAACTTGTATTATCGCGTTTATCGGTGCTAGCATATTATTATTATTTGAAAATCCAGAAGAAACATTTAAAGAAGTTGAATGGAATACTATTTTCTTCTTTATCGGTTTATTTATAATTATCGGTGGATTTGAAGCAGCTGGTGGTATCAAATTGATGGCTAATTGGTTGTTGGATATTACACAAGGTTCTAAAGAAATTGCATCATACGTAATTCTTTGGGGTTCTGGTATTTTATCGGGTATCATCGATAACATCCCATATACAGCAACAATGGCACCAATGATTCACGAAATTGAACTTGAAAAAGGCCGTGAATTTGTACTACCACTTTGGTGGAGTTTATCACTAGGTGCTTGTTTGGGTGGAAACTTAACAATCATTGGTGCGGCAGCAAACGTTATTGTTTCAGAAAATGCAGCAAAACACGGACACATAATTAAATTTATGGAATTCTTAAAATATGGTTGTGTTGTTGTATTTATTTCATTAACACTATCAACAGGATACATTTATTTAAGACATTTTATCTAAAATTAAAAACAAATAAGATAGACCAACCATTTAGGTTGGTCTTTTTTATTAACAAATGTAACAAAAATAAGACTTCTTGAAATCGAGACAAAAAAAAATACTTTATAAATAAGTGAAAGTAAGTGTTCTTTAGTCGTGTTTTAGGAGGTTTTTGAATGATAGCAACAGCACCTGTATCTTTAAACTTTGGAAAAACTGCAACAGCTGCAAACTTAGACAAAGACTGTGATTTAGACAAAGATTTGGACAGAGATTTAGATCAGGATTTAGATTTTGATCTAGACAGAGACCTAGACTTAGATTTAGATTTAGATCTAGACTACTCACCAAGCTTTAAGGCCGTTGCATAAGGAACAAAAATTGATGGTTAACGCAATAAATAAAACTGCGAATATCAACCAATTTACTTTTAGTATTACTAACGGTGTTACAGATGCTTTTTCACAAGGCATCTGTGATACTGTTGATATGCTAAGCCAATATTCTGATGTAACAAAAGGCGCACTAAGTAATTTAGATAACATAATTATTCTTGAAAGCAAAAATTCAGATATATCAGATGAATTTTCAGCAACAGAAGATAAATTTCACAAATACGCACTTGATGCATACGGATTTGTATCTAAAGACGATAGTGCAATTGTTATTGTTGAAGATAATCACGGAAGAAAGGACCCAAGACTAGAAGGCTGTATTAAAAATCAAGGTGCAGACACAGCAGCTCACGAAATTGGTCATTTAATAGACAATGAATTATCATCAACAGAAGAATTCAAACAAGCTTATTTAGCTGATTTACAAGCAATTGATGAAATGCTTCAAAATCCTAATGCCAAAATCAATGAACACGACTTAAGAGAAATGATTTTCTATTTAAGACACTATGTTGATGGTGTTAATTTTGAAGATGGAATTTCGGAAGAAGATGTAACAAGAACAGGTTTAAGAGAAAACTTTGCAGAATGTTTTTCTACAATTGTGGATGAACATCCTTCTGAAATCAATGATATTTACTCAACATTATTTAAAAATACAATGGCACAAACTCAAGCACTTATTGTATAATTAACTTATGAAAATTAAGTTTTATCAGTTAGTTATCATTTTGGTAGCATCTTTTTTTGCATATACAAGTGCAATTACCTTATTTTGTATGAATAACGCACAAGAAGGTAATTTCAAAAATATACTGTTGCCAAGATTACACCAAGACGCATTAGATAGATATGCTGGTGGTTTAAGAATTAAAACTATATCAAATGCAAACTATGAAAAAACTAATTTTGAAGCATTTGAAGAATTCATCAGTTACTTAAAAGAAACCTATCCAATAATCTTTAGAAATACAGAGTTTACAAGAATAAACAAATATGCGCTCGTATTCAAAATAAACGGAAAAAATAAAAATTTAAAACCAAATGTACTAACTGCGCATTACGATGTTGTTGACGGAGGAAAAGAAGAGAATTGGATTCATCCACCATTTTCTGGTTTTTACAATAATGACTATATTTATTCTCGAGGAACACTGGATGACAAAAGCTCTTTCTTTGCAATTTTAGAAGCAACAAATGAACTATTACAACAAGGTTTTGTTCCTGAAGCAGATTTTTACTTGGCATTTTCGCACACAGAAGAAACCGGTTCACCAGAAGGTGCAAAAAAAATAATAGAATACTTTAAAGAAAAAAATATTCATTTTTCTACAGCACTTGATGAAGGTGGTAGAGTTGTAAATAAAAATGGAAATTATTACGCATTTATTGGAACCGCGGAAAAAGGAAGATTATTAACAAAAATTACAGTTAAAGGAACTGGCAAACACGCTTCAATGCCAGACAAAAACCTTGCGACTACAAAACTAGCAAAACTTATTCTTGCATTTAATAACACTAAATATAAGCAAGAAATGTCTAAAGATATATATGAATACTATTTAAAAACCTATGATAGTTATAATTTAAAAACAAAATATTTGCTTGCAAATAAAAAACTATTAATGTTTGACCTATTAAATGAACTTTCAAAAAATGCAGAAGACAATGCAAGAATAAACACAACATTTGCGGTGAGTGTAATTGAAGCTTCAAATACTGCAAATGTTATTTCAAGCGAAGCTTCCATACTTGTAGATTCAAGAATATTACCTATTCATAAAATAGAAGATATAAAAAAACATATTGAAAATTTAGTTAAAAAAACTCTTCCAAACGAAGATGTTAAAATTGAATACTTAAGCGAAATGCCACCTTGTAAAGCTTCAAAAACAGATACAGAAGACTACAAACTGTTGAAAAGAAATATAAATTCAATTTTCCCAAATATAACAATTGCACCATATATGGTTTTAGGTGCAACAGATGCACGTGAATATGCAGAAGTATCTGATAATACATACAGATTTTTGCCAATTATTCTCACAGAAGAAGAAGCAGGATTAATGCACGCAGATAATGAGCGTATTTCTATCGAAAATTGGACAAGAATGGTTCACTTCTACAAAGAATTTATAAAGAGCAGATAATGAATTTAATTAAAAATATGTTTGATAATTTGTCAAAAGATTATGAATTTATGAATAACATAATCTCTTTTGGGACACACAAAAAAATTAAAGAATCTGCAATAAAAGCACTAAATATAAAACAACACTCAAAGGTATTAGATTTATGCTGCGGAACTGGTGATTTAGGTGCGATAATAAAAAAGCTTGAGCCAACTTGCGATGTTGTTGGTGTTGATTTTTCACAGCAAATGATTGAAATTGCTAGAAAAAAGAACCCAAATATAACATACTGGGAAGCTGATGCTACTGATTTAAAATTTGAAAAAAATTCTTTTGATTATATAGTTATGGGGTTTGGATTAAGAAATATCCCAGAAAAAAATAAAGCTATTGAACAAATACATAAAATACTAAAAGTTAATGGAACATTTTTACATTTAGATTTTGGCAAACAAAATACTTATAGCAAAATATACGACCATATAATTCTTTTCCTATCAAAAATATTCACAAAAAATTCTAAACCTTACAAATATCTGGTACTTTCCAAAAAGAATTTTCTAGAGCCTGAAGAATTAATTGAATTATTTAAATTTAATAAGCTAAAATATATTACACATAAAAACCTTATGTTTGAAATTATTTCATACCAAATAATGAAAAAAGAAAACTAGCAAAATTATATATTTTTATACTTTTTAGCAATAGCAAAGGCAAAAGTATGAAAATATTCCCTAATATATCGTTTGGAAAACAACTAATGGCCACTTGTCAGGTTAAAACAAGGAATGGTGATATAAAACCATGCAAAATTTATGAAATAAACAAAAAGGATGATATAGATTATTTTTGCAAATTAAAAGATAGCAGGGAATGGGCAGATGGTGAATATCTCGAGATAACAAATCAAATGATGTTATCCCCACTTCTTAATAATGGACTAAGAACATACTGTCTAGAAAGTGAAGAAGATGGATGTATTGGTTTTGTTAGCACGCAGGATTTTGACTTTATACCCGATAAAACATACGTAGAATTTTTAGAAACAGTACCAGAACACACTTCTTTAAATAAAAAAAGAGGAATAAAATATATTGGACAAACACTTATGGCTTTTGTTGTAGGACTAGCAGCGAAAGAAGATAAAAAAAGAGTTTGTGTTTCAACAACCGCGCCAAAATCAAAGAAATTCTATACAAAAGGTTGTGGTTTTAGACAAGATTATAGAGGACAAGACGGTCTTATACTAAATGCACAAAGCTACAACAAACTTTTAGATAAACATAGAACAAACACAGGCAAAGAAATAGAATTTATTGCATAGAGTACAAAATGAACATCAACATAATCAACAATCAAATAAATTTTGGAAAAAAACTAGTCGCAAAATGTGATTTACCAAGACAAGATCACAAAAAAGTTGGCTGCAATATTTATCAATTAAACCTAGAAGAAGACAAAGACTATTTCGAGAAATTAGAAAAAAGCAAACCTTGGAAAGATTCTTGGTATATGTGGGATATGAACCAAGAATTCAATTCAGATGTTACAGGAGAAAGAACATACGTAATGGAATCAAAAGCAGGAAGATGTCTAGGATACATCATAATGCTGACAGATTATGAAGATCAAAAAGAAGAAGAAATTGTATATCTAGAAACTTGCCCTAAATATCAAACAAAAAACTCCAGACGTTCTCTGCAATACATTGGAGAAACATTAATATCATTTGTGTTAGGGACACTAGATAAAAATAAAACCGACGCCGTTATAATTAAAGCATACTCAGAAACAGGAAAACCTTTTTATATAAACAACTGTGGATTTGAAGAAGTTGCCGATAGAAATAATGCACTTATGCTAAAGAAAGAAGATTTTCCAAAACTTTTGAGAAGAAATGAAGAACACCGCCAATCACAACTAGAATATTTAATATAAAAAAGAGGAAGCACAATTAAGTACTTCCTCTTTTATATTTTAGCGAACTAACTATTTAATTAATTCACCAACTGCTTTAAATACAGCCATACGTTTTGCAGCA
>CAZNLZ010000125.1:0-5191 GCA_964574225.1 uncultured Muribaculaceae bacterium
TCTATTAAATGACTAACTCTTAACTCTGTCATGATTTTAACCTTTCGTATATTTTGCTTCTAAATACTTTGCTACTGGTTCTGGCACGAATTTAGAAATATCGCCATTCATAACTGCGATTTCACGCACAGTACCTGATGAAATAAAATTGTATTTTGGTTTTGTAATTAAAAATACAGTATGGATATCTTTGCAAAGCGCACTGTTTGCTTGCGATAACTGCATTTCATATTCAAAATCAGAAACAGCTCTCAAGCCTCTTATTAATACATTAGCATTTTTCTTTTTTGCATACTCGATTGTTAAGCCATCAAAACTATCAACTTCAACATTCGGGATATCTTTGCAAGATTCTCTTATTAAATTTAGTCTATCTTCAAGCGGTAAAAAGCTTTTTTTGTTTACATTAACAGAAACAACAATAATAACCTTGTCAAATATATCCGCAGCACGCTTTAACACATCTAAGTGTCCCTTTGTTATTGGATCAAAGCTCCCCGGATAAATTGCGATTTTCAAACCTTAAACCTTCATGATTATCTATACTATAATTGTACTTCAATCATGGTTTTTAGAGGATTATCAGGTCAAAAATGTTTCCGATTATTTACAATTTTACGGAGTATATCTTGTAAACTGTCCGTCAAAATACAAGTGGATACAATTTTTACCATTTTCTTTTGAAACATATAAAGCTTTATCAGCGCAATCAATAAGTTCTTTTATGCCAGTTGCCGCATTTGGAAACTCTGCGATACCAATACTTACGGTTGGTCTTAAAACAGTATTTTCGTCTATCTTAACTTCAATTTCGCTAATTCGTTCTCTTAAACGCTCTGCAATAATTACAGCATTTAACGCTGCTGTTTCTGGAAGAATAATAGTAAATTCTTCACCACCATAACGAGCAGGAATATCTACGTGTCTAATTGTTTTTTGAATAGTTGCAGCAATTTCTTTAAGAACCATATCGCCAACTAGGTGACCATATGTATCGTTTACTTGCTTAAAGTTATCAATATCCATCATCAACAATGATAAAACGTGATGATATCTTTGAACTCTTTTTATTTCAGATTCTAATAAGAAATAGAAATGTCTATGAATATACAGTTTTGTTAAACCGTCTTTTGTTGCAAGTTCGTATAATTGAGCATTATCAACCGCAATAGCTGCTTGGTTAGCCAATGCTTCAACAAACTCTAAATCTTTTTTATTAAATAATTTTCCATTCTTCTTATTTGTAATGTTGATAATACCAATACATTCACCTTTAGCAATCAAAGGCACACAAATAAGTGAAGATACATTGTTATCATTTGATAATTGACTAAATCTTGGGTCGTTGCCACCTAAGTTCGTGATTATTGATTTTTTCTCACTAAATACTTTACCTGCAATACCACTATCTGGTGACATTTTCTGACATTCAACAATACCATTGTTAATATCATCTTCATGCTTTTTATCTTTTAAACCATATACAACCTTAACTTGAAGGGTATTATCTTGCGCATCATAAAGCATTAAAGAACCCTTTTCGGCATTAACAGTTTCAATAGCCTTATCAAGAATAACACTAATTAATCTTTTTAAGTCATCAATAAAGTTAACGGCTTGAGAAATATTGTACAAAATTGATAAATTATGAAGAGTTTTATTTAAATCAACAATTTTTGCTTCTTGTTCTTTATTTTTAATAAACTTTCTCAAGATTGGGTCAATACAGTTAAACACTTGGTCTAAATATTTAAAATCATCTTCAGCTAAAGATGTACCATCTTCTTTTTTGCTCAATGAGCAAATACAAAAAGGTGTTTCTTCATTATAAAAAGTTCTTACATATTCTGTTTCTAACTCATGAAGTTTATATGTATTCCAAAAAGCTTTATAAATCAAAGTGCCATCATGGTTTGTTACCTTCAAAAGTTCTTCTGTCTTGTTTTGCAGAAAAGGTGCATTATCAGCAATAAATTCAAACTCAATATCACTATTTGAAATAATATTTTTAGTTTGAAAAACACCATTATTATTCAAGAAAAATCTTATTTTTGTTAAAGAAAGCGACGATTTAACAAGAAATGCAACTTTTGATAGTAAATCTTCAATTGAACGTGATTGATTTGCTACCATGTTTAAATCAAATAAATTATGTAATTCTAAAACATTTTTTTGTAAGCTATAAACTTTTTCTGCTAAATCGTTTGTCATAATAATGTATTATATAATAAATTTTTAATTATGGATTACTACTTTTGGAGGTTTTTTTATTTTCTATTCCCGCCATTATGCTAGATGAAACAATTAGTACTGGAGTAAAGAAAAATGCTAAGTTATTCAACATAACTTTTGACATAGATCCTTTTCCTGCTCCAAAGTCTAATGCAGACCATAAAGCAGTTAAACCTAATAGCATTGGAGCAGATTCTTTTGTATGTTTCACAAAACTATCAACATATGCATTTTTACGAGAGTCCTTGATTGGATTGCCTTCTTTTTTTACTTTATTATTTTTTGAAAATGAAGGTGCAAAAGTAACTTGTGAAACTTTTTGAATCATAAAAACCTCTCTTACTGGCAATTATTTTATAAATTTACCAGTAATCATTATATCATTTTTTAATGGTTTAATCGTTTCCATGCTTAAATTGTTACATTGAGAAATCTCTATTCTATCAAACCCTTCAACGAAATTAACACCCTGACTATCTCCTAATAATTTAGGGGCAATGAATTGAACCAATTCATCTGCCAAATTTTCTTCTATAAAAGTTTTGTTTAAAGTTCCACCAGCCTCAACCATTACACTTCTTATTTTCATATCAAAAAGCTTTTGCATAGCAAATTTCAAATCCACATGCCCATCTTTTTTGGGACAAACAACAACTTCTACGTGCGCTGGAAACTTAGCATTATTTTTTGAAGTTAAAAGAATAACTCTTGTTCCATCATCATTATAAACTTTAGCCTTTGGCGACGTTGAAAGGTTTGTATCAACAACCACCCTTACAGGATTTCTACCATTTTTCATACGGCAAGTTAAAGAAGGGTTATCAACTAATACTGTTTTTGAACTTGTCAAAATAGCATCATATTTGTTTCTTAATTTTTGAACTTCAGCTCGAGATTTTTCATCTGTTATCCATTTTGAGCTACCAGTTTTAGTTGCGATTTTTCCATCTAATGTTGTTGCCGTTTTGATTGTTATATAAATCTCTTTTTTAATTTGGTTTTTCAAAAATATTTTATTTAGCTCTCGACATTCATTTTCTAATATGCCGACAACAACCTCAATACCAGCATTTCTTAACCGTTCAATTCCTTGTCCGGATACTTCTGGATTTGGGTCAACCAATCCACAAATAACTCGCTTAAAACCTTTTTCAATTAATAAATCAGCACAAGGTGGTGTTTTCCCATGATGAGAACAAGGTTCAAGATTAACAACAATAGATTTTCCTTTTAAATCTTCTTTAGCAGATAACACGGCATTACGCTCTGCATGATTACCACCATAATACTCATGCCTGCCCTCAGATATAACTCTAAAATCATCATCAAAAATTACTGCGCCAACTAAAGGGTTAGGAGACGTATGCCCTTCGCTTTTTTTAGCGAGAGCAAGACATCTTCGCATTAATTTTTTATATTCTTTTTCAAACATTATTTAACCTGTTTATAAAATTCGTTTGCAATAATTTGAGAATATTTGCCCTTTTCATTCACAGAAATAACTATCAAATTTTTTCCATTTTGAAGTTCTGCAACACCAACAATACCTTCAACATCTTTCATTGGAAGATTTGAAATAGATGCACTTACTTTAGCGTATGGTATTGATTGCCCAATCCCTTGCATTTCACCCTTTTTCGTAATCTTAATATCTTCAAATTTTACTGGTTGATATTTATATTTTTGAAGAGCATTTTCAACTTTTTGTTGCATTTCATCAGATTTAACATCTTCTTTTGTTAATATATTCTCGTTTCGAGGCTCAATCATAACCATTTTTTGACCAGTCGCATTATGTTCTGCAACAACCATTCTATGTTTCAAAACTTTTAAATTTTTATCAATACTGTATTCATCATCAATTGCAGATAAATCTATGACATCTTTTGTTTCTTCAATCATTTTTTCTTTAGATGTTGATTCAGCTCTATATTCATCAATTTTGTCTTTTATAAAATCAATTACACCCAAATGTAACAATCCAAAAAATACTAAAACAGCAATAACTGTCTTGATTATAAAACTCAAACAACCTTTCATTAATGCTCCTTTGTTTATAATTTGAAAATAACCCTAATTTGTAATACAGTATAGCTATGATAGATGAAGAAATCAAGAATAATAACAGTTTAGAAGTTGATATTGAACAAGCAACACCAATGTTCAAGCAGTTCCTTGAAATTAAAAGAAAATATCAAGGAGTTGTTCTTCTTTATCGTATGGGCGATTTTTATGAAGGCTTTTTTGAAGATGCTATTATCTTCAATCGAGAATTAGGCTTAACACTTACACACAAAGAAGGTGGTGCTCTAGGCAAAGTTCCTATGGCAGGTATTCCTGTTAAGTCTTTAAATACATACATCCCAAAACTTTTAGAAAAAAATATTAAAGTTGCAATCTGTGAACAATTAGAAAATCCAAAAGATGCAAAAGGTCTTGTAAAGCGCGATATCGTTAAAACAATTACAGCTGGCACCTTAATGGAAATGAATTTGTTAGAACCAACAGGCAACAACTATTTAGCTGCTGTTATTCAAAACGATAAAGTTTTTGGTTTGGCTTATACAGATATTTCAACAGGCGAATTTAAAGTAACAAAGGGTTCATTAGAAGAAATTCTATCAGAACTTGCTAGAATCAAACCAGCTGAAATTCTTACACCAATTAAAAAACAAAAACTTACACCATTTCAAATTGTTCCAGAAGAAAAAATCGATTTGCCAGAGCAAATTAGCGCAATGTATCCTTGCACAAAGATGTCTTGTTCAGCATTCGATGAATTAAGAGCTGTTGAAAACTTAAAAAAATTATTCAATGTAGTTTCACTTGAATCCTTTGGATTTAGTGAATATAAAATAGCCTTTTGTGCAGCTGGCGCAATTATCGACTACATTTTTGAAACACAAAAAGGTCAATTACCAAAATTTGATGTAATTTCTCCATATTCAATTTCTGAATA
>CAZNLZ010000126.1:0-5186 GCA_964574225.1 uncultured Muribaculaceae bacterium
GGAATATCCGGCTGCTAGCCTTTTGGTACTTTTCTGCAATGAGAAAAGTACATTAAGAAAATAGAAAGTTATTCTTACAATGATACTTTCTTGTACCGACAAGAAAGTATCCAAAGAAGCTCTCGACCAGCAACTACATTCGCTAATAAAATTAATTGATATACCCTAGCTGCGGAACTCGTACGCTAAAGCTTACTCAAACAGTCCTCGCTCTGACGTTGTATATCAATATTTTGTTGCTCATTTCGTTATGGTCGAAAATTATTATCTATAACATTAGTTATGTAATTATTTCTCCAAAATGTTTTTTAAGTTCGCACCCAAATCCGCAGGATTTTGGCAAACCATAACGCCAGCAGAAGTTAATGCTTTCATTTTACTTTCTGCTGTACCTTTTCCGCCTAAAATAATCGCACCTGCATGTCCCATTCTCTTACCTTCTGGGGCACTTAACCCTGCAATAAAGCTAACAACTGGCTTTGTCACATATTGTTTTATAAAATCAGCAGCTTCTTCTTCAGCACTTCCACCAATTTCTCCAATCATACAAATTGCTTCAGTTTGATCATCTTCTTGAAAAGCTTTTAAAACATCAATAAAGTTTGTACCAATAATTGGGTCACCACCAATTCCTATACAAGTTGATTGTCCAATTCCAAGCTGTGTTAATTGATAAACAGCCTCATAAGTTAATGTGCCACTGCGTGAAACCACACCAACATTTCCTTTTTTATGAATATTTGATGGCATTATACCGACTTTTGCAATATCTGGAGCAATAATCCCTGGACAATTAGGACCAATTAACCTTGCACCATTTGCCTGAACCGCTTTTTTAGCTTTCAACATATCATAAACAGGAATGCCTTCTGTTATACAAACAATAAGACCAATACCAGCTTCTGCAGCTTCAATAATAGCACCAGATGCAAATCTTGCAGGCACAAAAATCATACTTGTATTGGCCTGCGTTTCATCAACAGCTTCTTTTACGCTATTAAAAACATTTACGCCTAGTATTTCGCTTCCACCTTTATTTGGTGTTACACCGCTGACAAGGTTTGTTCCATATTTTTGGCAACTCTCAGCATGAAAAGAACCCTCTTTTCCTGTTATACCTTGAACTATTAATCTCGTATTTTCATTGATAAAAATAGACATTATATGTTTTTAATAACCTCAATTGCTTCGTTTAAATCATCAACAACTGTAAATTTTAAACCAGACTCATTCAATATTTGCGCCCCAAGTTCTTTATTCGTTCCTTCCATTCTCACAATCACAGGAACTTGAACATCAAGTGTTTTTATAGCATTTTTAACACCTTCTGCAAGAAAATCACAGCGCAAAATACCACCAAAAATGTTTATAAATACAGCTTCTAAATTTTCATCAGAAATTAATAACTTAAAAGCTTTTTCTATTTTTTCGCTACTTGCGCCACCACCAACATCTAAAAAATTAGCAGCGTCTTTACCCGCCAATTTAATTACATCCATTGTTGCCATAGCAAGCCCCGCACCATTAACCATACAGCCAATAGTCCCATCAAGTTTTATATAATTTAACCCTACTTTTTGTGCTTCTAATTCAAGTGGATTTTCTTCTTTTTCATCTTTTAAAGCCAAAATATCATCGTGTCTAAAAAGCGCATTATCATCAAAATTTATTTTTGCATCAAGCGCAAAAACCTCACCTTGTTTTGTTATAACCAATGGATTTATCTCAACCAAAGAAGCATCTTTATCAAGAGTTAATTTATAAAGCATAAATGCTATTTTACAAAGTTCATAAGTTATTCCACCATTAAAACCTAGCTTTTGTATGGTTTCTACTGGGTCAAAATCATCTTTCACCAAAAGTGTATGAATTTTATCGGGAACAGTTCTTGCAACTTCCTCAATATCCATACCACCTTCGGTTGAAATAATCATTGCAATGCATTCATTTGTTCTATCAAAAGTAAAGCTTAAATAAAGCTCCTTATAAATATCAACAGCTTCTTCAATTAGGATTTTATTTACTTTTTTAGCGCCAGCCTGTGAAGATTTTAATTCCATTCCTAAGATATCATGAGAAAATCTAACAGCTTCATCGTAAGTTCGTGCAAGTTTTACACCACCAGCCTTGCCACGAGCCCCCGAATGAATTTGAGCTTTGACAACACAAGGCAAAGATACTGTTCTTAATACTGTTTCAATATCTTCTTTTCTTTCACACAAAACAGACTTTGGAACTTTTATTCCGTATCTTTTGAATAATTCTTTAGCTTGATACTCGTGAATTTTCATTATTCTGTTACTTTATCTTTTCTTACTAAAACTGTCAATATAGCAGCCATTGTCCAGAAAAGATATTGAACTTGCGGTCTAAAATATACAGTATCTACAAGCCCATGAACCATAACTGCAACTATCGATATAAAAGAAATAAACAATAAAACTTTGTAATTATATTCTTTAGATTGAACAAAATGTCTAATTGCAGCATACAATAATGAACCCAAGAACATTACATATGCAAGCAATGACAAGATTCCACTTTCAACAGCCATTTCTAAAAACACACAATAACAACTTAACGCATCAAAGCCAGAAAGCATATAAAGTCCATAGATTTCTCTAAAAACCTTATTACCTACTCCAATTCCGCAAAGCCAATTATCCTGAAACATTTGAATTGCAGAGTTATAAACATTCATTCTAAAAGAAGTTGACGAATCACCACGAAGGATAAATATAGACATTATTCTATGTAATATTCCGTGATTTAAAGCTAAAAATCCTGCACTACCGATTGTACAAAAAGTTAATGTCGATTTCCATAACGCTTTCAATTTTTTATTATTAAAATCATTAAAAATCATTTGATAAGAAGCAAAAACAATCCCCAAAAGAGTTATAAATAAAGCGATGTAAGCACCACGACAACCAGTTAAAAATATAACTAAAGCACAAATTAAAACCCAAATTAAAGAAATAGTTGTTGATTTAATCTTGCATTTTTTTATACAAATTGCAAAAAACGCTAATACAGCAGGAAACCCCGCAATTAAATATGCAGCAAAAAGGTTTGGATTATATGGTTTTAATGTACCATAAACTCTAGTTAAAACATCTTCAGGATTAACATAACTTGTATCTTGCCAAGTTGAAATATTTTGAACACCAATAGAATTTTGCAACAGTGCAATAACGCACTCTATACTAAGTAAAATTGCAATAACAGCTAATATAGGTAGGATAAAGTTCTTTTTATTTTTTAAAAACTGGCACATTGCAAAATAAAAAGCAAAATAAATTAATGTTTTCATAAAGCCATAAAGACTTTGAGGCAACATTGAAGATGTAAAATTGCTAATCAAACAAATCAATAAATATATCAATAAATAAAAATTACAACGTTCTAACTCAACTTTTTCACCATTGGTCATAAATACTTTTAGAACAACAAAAATCGGCACCAAAGCAGAAACAAGACCAATTATTTCGGTTGAAGCAAACGTAGAAACAATTAGCGTAGCAAATATTGAAATCAAAATAAAAATATCAACATTTGAAAGGATAAAACTATTTTGTCTTATGTTATCAAGCCTTTTCTGAATAGAAGCCAAACAATAATTAAGACAATCAAAAATTTTAGATTCTAATAATTTCATTATTGTTCTACTGCTTCATAAACGTTAGAAATAACACCAGTATATTTGTATTTTTCGCCTTCAATCACAACAGGAATACCCATTTTGATTTTATTACCACCAGCAACATAACCATCTGGGGTTTTCTTTGCTGTGTCTTCAAGTTTTACAATCAAATCGTACATATTAGGCATTGAAACATCTTGAGTTATAACAAAACCTTCTTTGTTTTTTGCAGGCAATATCGCCATTCTTGGACGGCCATCCATTGCCACAATTTTCAATTTTGTATATGGAACATTTCTGATTGTAATAAAAGCATCTTCACCAGCTTTAAAAGGAGCCTCTGTATCAGAGATTGTAACACCTCTAAAAAATACCTCAAAATTGATTTTTGTTTCTTTTTCAATTGGAAGATTTGCAAAATTTTTCTTTTTAAAAACAGCCAATGTCCCAATAACAACAAGAACCAATATAATTCCAATAATTATAAAATCTGTAAGTTTTAATTTTTTAAGCATTGAAACCTCCAAAATCTAGTTTTTCCAATGTTGATTTTAAAACATCAATTGTTGTTGTCGCACAACCGAAATGTCTAACAACAATACTTGCAGCCAAATTACTAATAATTGCAGCATTTTTTTTGCTCAAACCAGCAGCCATAGCCAAAGTATAAGTTGCTACAACAGTATCTCCAGCACCTGTCACATCAAATACATCTGTTTTGTTGAACACAGGAACCTTAACAAAATTTCCATTCTTTTCAAACAATGCCATACCGTCACCACCCAAAGTAATAAGGGCAGATTCCGCATTAGTTTTTGCAAGCATTTCTCTACCAGCTTTTTCAAGAGACTCTTTATCTTTAATAAAGAAGCCAACAAATTTTTCACTATCTGGTTGGTTTGGAGTCATAGATGTAACACCTTGGAATTTATCTAAATCCTTTTGTGAATCTACAACAATAATTTTGTTATATTTTTTAGATAACTCAATCGCTTTAGCGATAACTTTTTCGGTCAATAAACCAATATTATAATCAGAAAGAATTACTGCATCGTGTTTTGGAATAGCAAGTTCCATTTGTGCAATAACTTTTGCTTCAATTTCAGGTGATAATTCATCAATAGTCTCACGGTCAATTCTAACAATCTGTTGAGTTATAGACTGCGAACAAGAACCAGAAATTCTTGTTTTTACAGTTGTTGCTCTAGATGAGTCCTTAACCATATATTCTGTACAAATACCAGATTTTTTAAATGTTTCAAGTAAAATCGGAGCATAATAGTCATCTCCATAAGTACCAATAACACTAACTTTGCCACAATTTAAAGAAGCAATATTGTTAGCAGCGTTAGAAGCAGCACCTAAGATAACTCTAGTTTTATAATGGCGCAAAATCAAAACTGGAGCTTCACGACTCATCCTATCAGTTGTTCCGTAAACCATTTCATCAATGGCCATATCACCAATAACTAAAACCGAAGGATTTATAAGTTTTTCAATACCTTTTAAAAGCTCTTCTTTATCCGCAGTAAACATATTTGCG
>CAZNLZ010000127.1:0-5170 GCA_964574225.1 uncultured Muribaculaceae bacterium
AATAAAGATAAAGTACCTTCAACTAAAGGTGTTTTATAACATACTTTTTACTTTTATTTTTAAGTTTTGAATTATTATATAAAATTTTAAAAATATTAGGCTTTTTAAATCTTGATGAATGTTTTTGTATATTAGAATACAACTCAACATCAAGATTTTGTTTTAAATATTTATTTATATTATATTTGCGAAGAATTCTTGTTTTTATGAAAGGAAATCCATTTTCTAACATTTTTATTGGTGCATTTGTAACAGAATCAGACATATTTGAGGTATATAAAGCACTATATGAAAAATTTTTAGAAAAAATTGTAGTAAAACCAATTTCATAGTTTCTGATAATATCCAATTTATCTTGAAATCGAGTTATAGACATCATAAAAGAATCAAAAATATCAGATAAAAACATTTTCTTTTTTATAAGCAAAAACCAACTTTGCAAATGCGGTTCTTCTACATCTTTTTCTAGACCATATAGATTTTCATAATAACCATTAAAATCTGATGTCATTTTATCCAACAACAAAGAATTTACCGGTCCATATACAGAATCATTACATAACAATAATTCGTCAGCATCAGATAATAAATTATTTTGTTTTGCAATTATATAACCAAATTTATACGAGCCCCAATCATACTCTCCGTGATGATAAGCCTGAACAAAGTCACAAAGAGAACTTATTTTTTCAACTTCTTGCTTTGGCAAATCAGAATCAGATACAAAGACAATTGTACTAAAATCCTTTTTCAAAGCATTCAAATAATAAATAACATAATCATCAACTATATTATCTTTATCATAATGCGCAAATATACAAACTCTATTCATAAGATGATTATACAACAAAGCAAAAAAATTCTTTTTGGTTTTTAATTCAAATATGAAAATCACATTTAATCCAAGTTTTAAATCAAGAAATCAAAATATTAGAAAAGCCGACGACATACAAAGAACTGCAAGAAATAATTTCCCTTTTGTTAGTCCAAGTTATTGTGATGCTTTTTATAAAACAAATAAAAGTTGGACCCCAGAAGTAAAAAACAAATACGAAAATGTGGTAACACGAGCAGACAAAAAGATATCCGCTATTAGAGATTTAGCAGAAGAATCAGCATTTGAAGGAATGACATTTGACGAAAGAAACCTTAATGCACCAATCTTTCAAACATTGAGAGGGATAAAATTACTAAAAGTTGCAAACTGCCATGAATGTGCAGCGCTATCACTTGCCGCATTAACAGCAAATGGAATATACGACGTAAAAAGAGTTAATTTAGAAGCAGAATTTCAATACGTAAATAAAGAAACTGGCGAAGTAGAATACAAAGCAACAGAACCAATTGACCACACAACTGTAATAGCGAAAATGGGCAAAGATAAAAAAGATGAAATTATTGTAGATACTTGGCTAGGTTTTGCAGATAGCACATCTGGAGCAAAAGGGAAATTCAAACAAATCCTTTGGGACTCTGATATAAGAGAAAAATCAAGACTACATCGTTCTTTATTTAGAGTAGATAAAATACAAAAAGATGGTATTCTTATCGACCCAGATAAAGATTATGAACTACGAACTAGTATTAATTTTAAGGATGCCGAAGAAACAACCCAAGATGATATGCGTTTAATTGGTTACTATTCTAGATGTTGTTTCCCTGAATTAATTAAGAAGCCTCAAAAAACTGACGCCAATAATTAGCAATACTTTCAGGATATTTTTTCAACTCAAATAACAAATAATCCTTAGGACGATAAGGACGTCTAAGTAATTTCATTCTAGCTTCCTTTGGAGTCCTATCAGCTTTCTTTTGATTACACTCTTTACAACAAGCTACTATATTTTCCCAAATATCAGGTCCAAGTCTAGATTTAGGGAATACATGATCTAAAGTAAGTTCTGATGCTGGAAATTTTTTTCCACAATATTGGCAAACAAATTCATCCCTAACAAGAATATTTTCACGACAAAAAGGCAGTTCTTTATATTGAACTGCCAAATCATACGTTAATCGAATAACTCTAGGAATTAAATAATTGTCGATATTAATCATACTTTCTAAATCATTAATCTTTCGAGCAATTTCAGCTTTCCCCTTAATTAAAAGAACCAATGCACGCTTCCACGTACAAATGTTTATGGGTCTATTATGACTATCAAGTAATAATACCTTTTGCATAATTAACTCCTACATTTGTAGTATTCCCTTTTTTGGCGTTTTTTAAACAATTTAGCCAATTTTATAGAGTTGTGCAATAATAAAAATATGCAAAAAATATCATTATTTGAAATATACAAAATATTCTTTATCATTGGCTTTCAACTGCTTGGCGGAGGCTACGTTATACTTCCACTTCTTCAAAAATACATAGTTGATGAACGTAAATGGATAACAGAAGAAGAATTAATTGATTATTTTGCCGTTAGCCAATGTATCCCAGGTATTATTGCAGGAAATATTGCCATATTTACTGGCTACAAAGCAAGAAAACTTTTAGGTTCAATTATGGCAATTTTAGGCATTGTCACTCCTTGCTTTATTTGCATATTAACATTAGCAAACTTACTTACAACAGCCGTCGATAACAAATATGTTCAAGATGCCTTTTGGGGAATAAGAATATCTGTAATTATACTGATATTAGTTACAATTAAAGATATGTGGAAAAAAAGCGTTAATTCAAAATTCACATACATTTTGTTTTTTGCAATTTTAGCTGGATTTATCTTTTTGCCTGTATCTCCAACAATAATAATTATTATATCTGCAATAACAGCGCTTATATATGCAAATATAAAAGGAGGAAGAAATGCTTAAATTATACTTCCTTCTATACTATGAATTTTTAAAAATAGGTTTATTTGCTATTGGTGGCGGATACGCAGCATTACCATTTTTATACTATATGCAAGAAACACATAAATGGTTCACTATAGAAGAACTAACCAATATGATTGCTGTATCAAATATAACACCTGGACCTATTGGAATTAATATGGCAACATATACTGGATTTACAACAGCAGGTTTCCTAGGTTCATTCCTTGCAACAATGGCTATTGTAACCGCACCATTTATTATAGTAATTGCAATAATCAAATTATTTGATAAATTTAAAAACTGTAATTGGGTTAGCCATATTTTTCTAGGATTAAGACCTGCTTCTTGCGCACTATTAACATCAATAGGCTTGCAACTTCTAATGCAAACTATTGCAAACGAAAAATCAATATTATCAATGCCAACACAAATTGATTATAAAGCCCTAATACTTTTTATAGCTCTTATTATACCTTTTTCCCTTATGAAGAAAAACCCGTTATTAGCAATAATAGCAGGTGCTTTAGGCGGAATACTTTTAAAGAACTTTTAATCAATGTTACGAAATATTAACAAAATAAATCGGGAAAGTCAATTTCGATTTCTAAATTGTTTTTATATAAGTGTGGGTTAGTTAAATAGTTTTTTTAAAGGTGGAGGTTAGTTATGACAACAAGTTTTTTAAATGGTAGCGTTTACGGTGTAGGTTCAACAACAGTTGGAAACTATTATACAAGTGAAGTTTCTGCTTCAAGCTGGTTTGATACTGAATACTTAGATAAGAAAAGCCAATACCAACAACAACAAGAAGCTGTGGCAATTGGTGAATCAGCAAGAGACGCTGTAATGGATACACAAATTTCAAACTTCACAAGCTATATGGAAAGTGGCCGAGAAGATGAAGCGATGGAAGCATATGATGCATTAATCGAAGAAATGAGCAAACAAACAAGATATGCGGGTTTATCTGAAGCTGAATTACAAGCAATCGCAAGAGAAATCATCGAAATCGAATTGTCTAATGCAGCAGGTCAAGATGTTGATTTAGTAGATTACATCAGAGAAAATGCAGCAAATGCTACAGAACAACACAAACAAAAAACATTATACTGTGATGATAAAGTTGACTCTGTAACAGAAGAACAATTATTAAACAAAATTTGCGGTATGAACGAAGAAGAATACGTTTCAGGCGGAGCAAAAGTAGGCCACTTCTTATTGAACTTGGTAACTGGCTTCGGTATCTCAGAAGCATTCGACGGTCTATTCGGCAAAAAACATCACTAATCAAAACTAAACTTAACCGAAACATAATAACAAAAACTAAAAGGCGGATAAATTATCCGCCTTTTTTCAATTCTTCTAACTGTTCTTTAATATCTTGAATTTCATATTTCATTCTGTTCATTTGACAAGTTATAGGGTCTGGAATTCTATTGTGCATTAACTGACCTTGAATCAATAATTTTTGTCTAACAATTCTACCAGGGATACCAACAACTGTTGAATTTTCTGGAACAGAATCTACAACAACACTACCAGCACCAATTCTTGAATTTGAACCAATTTCAATATTACCAAGAACTTTTGCACCAGAACCAACAACTATATTATTTCCTAATGTTGGGTGACGCTTACCGTGTTCATTACCAGTACCACCTAATGTAACTCCTTGATATAAAAGAACATCATCACCAATAATAGTTGTAGCACCAATAACAACCCCCATACCGTGGTCAATAAAAAATCTTCTTCCAATTCTTGCAGCAGGGTGAATTTCTATACCAGTAAAAAATCTAGAAATATTAGATAAAATTCTAGGAATTAAAGGAATTTTCCAATAATTTAATTTATGAGCAATTCTGTGCATAATTAAAGCGTGAAGACCAGGATAACAAAATAAAACTTCTAAAATATTCTCAGCAGCTGGGTCTTTTTCATAAATTGTTTTTATATCTTCTTTAATTATAGAGAAAACTTTTTTTATTAATCTCATTTTATATACACCTTTAACTCAAATTTATTATCTCATAAAAAAAACTCCGGTATATACTCCGGAGTTTTTTATTCAATTTAAAACTATACTAATCTAACGTTTGTAGATGTACCTTTTTTAGACATTTCAACTTTGCCTTCTCTAGCTAACCAGCCAAGACCTAATTCAGCGAAGTTGCCTTTTAAATCTAATTCTTTTTTCATTTTTGCAACTGTAGTTTCGCCATTTTCATTTAAATAGTTCCAAATTTGTCCAGCTGTTTGTCCGATAGTTTCCATCATTTACCTCTCCTTTTACGTAAGTGCTATTAACATTTCTACCATGTAAATGTATAATCTAAGTATATACTAG
>CAZNLZ010000128.1:0-5083 GCA_964574225.1 uncultured Muribaculaceae bacterium
GATATTCCGTTTCTATTTCACTAACTTCAACCAAAGCTGCGCTAACTCGCTTCGCTCAAACAGAGCTTGCTTGACGTTGTTTCAGTAAGTGAACTTACGAAACTCCATATATGGCTGCGATAAAATTTTAGTTTTAGCTATCCATAATATTCTTTATGTTGAATCATATAAAAGGTTAGAATTCTAAAATGGATTGAAGAAAATTTGGTTTAAGCAGTTGTGCTTTTTACTGCTGTTTGTTCTTTGTCTTCAAATTCTCTTAAACCAGGAGCAGCGTCGCTGCCTGTTCTTGCTTTTGTTATTGCATATTGAATTTTTGGAATGGCAACACCAAGTGCTAGAGCAGAAATGCCAATTGCTACTGCTCTAAATCCAGCAGACATTCCAAAGCCTTTTTTGTTTATTTTTTCAAGTAATTCTTTTGTTACTCGTTTGTCGCTAGTTTTATTTGCTGCTTTTATAACTGAATCTACATAATCATCTATGTTGCTTCTAAATGTTGTGATTTTTTTCATTGGGATAAATCTAGATTTATTTGTTAAGGCTTCACCAAAATGGCTTCCATAAACAGTTCTCATAAATCTAGGGTCTGTAACAACACCAGTTCTAAATGAGTCAGCAACTTGTTGTTTTGTTAATACAGCGCCTACGCCAGCTTGTTTTGGCTGTAATTTTGCCATTTCTGTTGCTTTTTTAATTACTGTTTCGTCTTTTACAACCTTTTTTAAATTGTCTAATGACACAACATCATCAACAAATGGGATTTTGTCCATTAATGCTTTAGCGCCATCATCTAATGAACCAATAGCTCTTTTTGCAAATTCTTGAACATCCATTCCATCAACACCTTTTAACAGTGAAGTTAGTTTGTGGTGAACTTGTTTTGAAGCAACTGGGTCAATTGATGTTATCCCTTCGCTTGAAGTTAGTTTTTGTAATCCTTTGTATATTAATGGTGTGCTTGCCACATAGAAGAATGATGAGGCAACGTCTCTGAATAAATATTCAAGACCTTCATCGGCGTTTCTTGCAGATGCTACACGACCTGTTGTGATACCAACGTCACTTGTTAATAATTTGCAAATTTTATTATTTTCTAAATAATGAACAACTGTTGACATTGTTTCAGGAGAGAATAAACCTTTGAATGAAACATTTTCTTTGCCGGCAATCTTTTTGCTGAATTCTTCAAAAGAAACAGAAGCTAGTTGTGCAACTGCAGCGGTAGCAACACCTTTGTCAATAGTTACTGGTGTTTTTGTTCCTTTTTCTTGTTTTAGAGCTTCTTTTTTGTCTTTGCTCATAAACATTCTTGTAATTGATTGATTGATTTTAGGAAGTGCAAAACCAACAAAGGCTGTTGAAAGTAGTGATGCACCTAAGATTTTTGCAAATTTGTAAGTTGAAAGTTTTCTTTCTAATTTCGCTAATTCGTCAGGTTTTATTCCTTGCTTTTTTAAGCTTTCTACAGTGTTTTTAAATGGGGTTCTCAATGCGTCTTTTCCCATATCAAAATCTGTTGTTGGAAGTTTTAATATTTTGTCACCAACTAGTTTGTCTCCAAGTTTGTTGAATATATCAACACCTTTCATCCAAAATACTGCAGCTAAAATATCATCAGTTGCACGTTCTCTTAATTCGTTAATGCCTCCTCTTTTGTAAGCATTATAGCCACGTCCGCCAGTAACAGCTGATTCTAGTAAAACAGTTGATGTTAAGGCATCAGGATTTGCAAGAGTTCTAACAAATTCTCTTGCACCTTTGTGGCTTACTTTATTTTGATTATTAGTACTTGTTTGTATATTATTGATGCGCATTATTTTAACTTACAAAAGATTTACATATACCCCTAAACACCCTCAATATTATTTTTTGCTATTTTAGTACAAAAATTTAAAAAATTTAATATTGGGTTTACTTTCTTATTTTAGATTATATAATAAAAATACTCACTAATCCTCTAAGCAGATTGTTACATTGACAATACTGACTTAAGAAAGGAAAAACATTATGGCAAACATTAAATCATCTAAAAAAAGAGTTTTAGTAGCAGAAAGAAATTATGAAAGAAACGTTGCTTTCAAATCTTCTATCAAAACTGCTGTTAAAAAAGTTCTTGTTTTAGCACAAGCCAAAGAAAAAGACCAAGAAGCAATCAATGCAGCATTATCTCAAGCATACAAATTATGCGATAAAGCTGTTTCTAAAGGTATTTTACACAAAAATACAGCTTCTAGAAAAAAATCAAGATTAACAAAAGCTATCAACAAATTAATGGCTTAATTTATAGATTTTTTTAAGGTTTAAAAAAGCTCCTGACATTGAGGAGCTTTTTTTATATCTTATTTTTGTTAGTTATTAACCAACAAGACCTGAATCATCATATTCTGATGCTTTAACCATAATAGCGTGTTCAACAGGGTTTTCTTTTTTAATTGATGTATCAAAAGGAACTTCGTCGAAGCTATATTCTTCTCTAACTCTTTTTAATTGGTTTTCATCAACTAATTTTTTTGCAAGTTCAGCAATTTCATAAACTAATTGATATCTGTTTTCTGTATTTTCGTTTAAGTCCCAAGCGATTTTTATAATTTGGTTCATAAGTTCCTCCAGTAATTTTATAAAATAATAATACTATGCAGAATTTTTAATATCAAGCAAAGAAAAATGTTAAGTTTTGTAATTGGGTGAAAACTCATGTCCCATCATGCTTTGCATGATTATTGGTTTTGAACGTGTTTGAGTGTTAAAAAATGTTAAAACGAGTTTGAATCATGGAAATGCATGTCCTGTCATGGTTTCCATGATTTTGTTTTTTTTTGTGTTTGAAAAGCCTCTAGCCCCTACCATGTCGTAACTTCTATGATTGTATTTGGTAGAAGTTATGCAAAATATAAGTAATTTATCATATATAAATAATAAAAAAGTAATAAATATGAAGTCTGAGGTCTTATTTCGTGAGGCAGAAGATGATTTTTTCTATTTTAACAAAATAAATTCTGCGCTTAAAAAGCTAGAAGAAGCTGTTAAATTAACTCCATCACACACAAAAAGTTTAATGATGTGTGCTGATATTTATTTTATGAAGGGTAATATAAAAAAGGCACTTGCAACTTATCAAAATGCATATATTTATGGACAGGCTAGCGCAAGGTGTACTGCAGCTATTTCAAATTGTTATTATTCTTTAAAAGATTATGATCAAGCTTTAGTTTGGGTTGATAAAGCTCTAAATATTTTGGATAGAGAAGATTATTCACTTTATTCTCAATTGATTGAAATAAAGATTAATACTCTTGTTGAAATGAAAAGATATAAACAGGCTTATGTTGTGTTTATTCAATCTCAAAATATGTTAGATATCATATCTTTGAAAAATATTTATAATTCAAATTATGAGTTAATTAATGAAAAATTGCAGTTGCAAAAGAAATTAAGAGCGTCAAGATTACAGATTGTATAGTATAATGGCAAAAGATAGTTAAATGCAGACTGTAATGATATGAAGATTAGCGCTAGAAAAATTATTTTATTTCTTATTACATTAGTTTTTTTGTATCTAATTTTTTTAAATTTTGATTTTAAAGAACTCTTTTTGACTATCAAAGGTTTTGATATTAAATATTTGTTTTTGGTTGCATTATCTGTTACTTTTGCGTTTTTCTGTAGAGCGTGTTGCTTTAAGCAGTTAATTTCTAAAACAGTTAATGCACCTGTGTGGGAGTTGTTCTTGTTATGCATAACAGGTGCTTCCTTAAATATTGTGTTGCCTGCACGTGCTGGGGATATTTTTAGAGCGTATTATGTTGGACATAAGCATAAGGTTGATAAAGTTAAAATTTTTGGAACGGTTATGCTTGAAAGAATTTTTGATGGATTGGTAATTCTTTCTATGTTGCTTTTAGCAATTTTCTTGTATAACAAAAATCCACTTGCTCAGAAATTATGTTTAGGTGCAAGTTTCATCTTCTTTGGTTCTTTATTATGCGCTTTTCTTGCTATTAAATTTAATAAAACAGATGCAATATGTGCTTTTTTAAATGAAAAATCACAATTCTTGCCTGAACAAATAAAAAAGCCTGTTTCTTCATTGTTGCAGTTTATAAATAAGGTTTGTAATTCATTTGTTGCTGGATTTGAAATATTAAAATATCCGAAAAATCTTGTAAAAGTTGTTATTGCTGCTTCTGGAATTTGGATTTTCGAATGCTTGAAATATTTTGTAGTTATACAAGGTTTTAACTGTGATGTTAACTGGTCTGTGGTTTTATTTACTATCCCATTTTTGGCACTTGCTTGTATGATACCTTCAACATCTATCTTTATTGGTCCATACCAGTTGGCGGTAATTGCTGCTTTTGCTATTTATGGAATTCCGAAAGAGACAGCTTTGGCAGTTTCTCTTGTTGAACAGGCTGTTGTGACTATAATTACAACAATTGTTGCTTCTTTATTTTTAATCAAAAATAATATTTCTTATAAAGAATTAAAAGAAGATTTAGAGAAAACAGTATAGTTTTGTAAAATTTGTTTTGATATTAGTAAATTTTATTTTTTCATTTTTCTTTATTGTTTTGTAAGAAAGGTAGTTCTATGTCTATTTCTCCTGTGAAAATATTTAGTGGCTTAAAAACTGGCTTAAAAAATAACGCAAAAAAAGTTAAACCTAAAAAGGTAGCAACACCTCAGGTAAAAGAAGCTGCCGAAAAAGTTGTTAAAAAAGCAGGCGTCGGTGTTTCTAATGCTTTATCTGCAACAGCAGGATTTATACTTGGTGTGACTGGTTTTGGTTTGCCAGCAACAATGATAATTCAATCGTATTCAAATCAGCCTCCATTACAACAGCCACAAACAAGTTGTAAATCAACAACAGCATAAAAAAAAGAGGCTGTTTTAGCCTCTTTTTTTTATAGAAAACTTTATTATAGTTTTGCTAAATATTCATTAATTGCTTTTGCTGCACGTTTGCCTGCGCCCATTGCATTAATAGCTGTAGAAGGGCCAGTTGGAGCAACGTCACCACCAGCATAAACACCATCAATAGATGTTTCACCTGTTTCAGCATTAATGATAATGTAGCCTT
>CAZNLZ010000129.1:0-5078 GCA_964574225.1 uncultured Muribaculaceae bacterium
CCTCCTGTTTCTAATATCTATAATCTGTAAATTACTACACATTTAACCTATCTTATAAAATTATATTCCAAACAAAATAAAAATATACAGGCATGATTCTTCTTTATTTTTTTTACTTTAACAATTATAATAATGTGTATGAAAAAGAATCCTGCTATATTTGTTTTTATTTTCATGTTTATTTGTGCCGCACTACTCGCCTATGCGATAACTTGTGGTATTTATTTCGTGAAGGGTTATTTTGAACAAAAAGAACTTGAAAGACAAGAACAAATAAGAATAGAAAAACTGAAACAAGAACAAGCAGAAAAAATAAGACGAGAAAGAATAGAAAAACAGAGAAAAGCTCGAGCTGAAAGACAACAAAGAGCTTCTGAAACCGCTGAAAGAGAATTAAATAGAATACATATCCCATTTAACAATCCTAGCAAATTAAGCTATAAATCAAAAGAAGAAATTTATGAATTAAGAAAACATTATGTAAGTAAATCTATTTTTGCAAATCCAGACTATGAACCGTCAGATGCCGTATTTGGGCAAATTGAAAGCAATAAACCTTGGAATTCTATGAAACAATGCATATATAGAAGTACAAATCTTTCTGACATTGATGGAATTTCAGAAGAAGGAAGGTATATAAATAACCCAGAACTTTTAGTTGGTGTAGAATACGCATTTTATGGTGATTATTGTGAAGATAGAAAATCAGAAGAACTTTTATATTCTAGACCTTTAGGAATAACTTATGATAAAGAACAAAAAGAAATAGAAGTTTTATTTGGTGGTTTACCATACTGTACATATAACGGCAAAACTTGGTACAATTTTAAAGGTTTAAATGCAAGAGATTTAGGCTATAAATACGCGTATATTGATAAAGAAAAATCAACATTTGACTTAAAATATGTTGAACAAGTCAATGCAAGTAATTCGATTGTAGAATTACAAGACTATATACACGTAGGTGGTTCTTGTAAACACCCTGGCGGGTGCAATAATGGTTCACCAAATCAACCACCATTAAACTTCTATTATCCTTGTGCTAATGGAAATGCTAAAGTCGAAAAAAACCAAACAATATACATTAAACTATGGAAAAATCGACCAAACTCCCAAGAAGATACTCCTGATATAACAGAAAAAATTGTAATAAGAAATGTATGGGTAGATAAGTAAGTATATAAAAAAGAGAAGTTTTTAAACTTCTCTTTTATTTTTCATTAGCAAATTTATTAGCAACTTTTTCTGAAATTGTTTCTATTAAAAGATTATTTGCAATACTATTAACATGACAATCATCATAATAAACAGAATTACCAAGTTTTTCGTACAAATCATGTAAATCTATAATATAATCTATTTCTTGAATTCTATTTCTAATATTTTTATGATAATCATAGAATTCAGAATGCAAATCTGACCTATATGGCTGGTAAAATGCAATAAATTTAGTTTTACCATATCTTTTAGAAGGTAAACTTTCAGTTACTCTTTTAACTAATTCAAGTTTTTCAAAATACTTATTTTCAATTGTTTTATTCCACTCAGGAGAAAATGGCTTATACTCATTTCTAAGATGATTTATATGTGAAATTAATCCATATTTCCATTCTAATGCACCAAATAATGCAGATTTTTCAAGCAATACTCGTTTCAATGGAGAAAGTTCTCCACGATAATAATAACTATATGGAAAACCAGGTCTTGGATCATAATTTCCTTGAGTTATAGTTTCATTATAGCCACCATAAAAAATAACAATATCAGGCACATCGTTATGTAATATTTCTAATAAAAGATGAAGGTGTTGAGAATGATTTCCACTATACATAGAGAAATTTACTAATTCAACCTCTTCATTAAATAATTTTGTCAAATGCTCAGAAAATTTCTTCTGTTCAAGACGCATCCCTGTTGAACCAGCAAAAAAAGCCACCTTAAGAGAATTTTTATTTTCCCAGAATTTTGTTTTATCAAAAGAAGTTTCTTCTAACAATTTTTCAGAAGTAAATTCTGCATATGGAACAGGTGGTCTTTTTGATTTGTAAATATCAAAATCTCTTGGATGACCCAAGTTTAAAAATTGACGACAAATAACAACATCAATTAAAACAAAACAGATTATCCACAAACAAATAAAACCAAACTTGCGCACAATTTTTATCCATTTCCAAGACTAAATATATTATATATTTCTTCATCAGAAAGTTCTGTAATAACTTTTTCGCCTTCAAACACTGCAAGGTTAACAAGTTCTTTCTTTTGTTTAATCATTTCGTCAATCTTTTCCTCGAATGTTCCAAGCGTAACTAGACGGTGAACCATTACGTTTTTATCTTGACCTATACGATAGCTTCTGTCTGTTGCTTGTTCTTCAACGGCAGGATTCCACCACAAGTCATAATGGATAACGTTTGTTGCAGATGTAAGGTTTAAACCAGTGCCACCAGCTTTTAATGAAAGAAGCATAACTTTTTGATCAGGATTACTTTCAAACTCTTGAAGCATATTTTGTCTTTGAGTTGTATTAAGTGAACCATGGAAGAACAATGGTGAAACATTTAACTCATTTTGAATAATAGTAGAAAGAATATTTCCCATTTCCTTATACTGCGTAAACGCAATAACCTTTTCGTTATTTTCTAATATTTGAGATAAAAGAGAAATGAATTTTTCTGTTTTACCAGAAACATCTTTTGTCATCTCCCCATATTTTAAATATTGGAATGGGTGGTTACAAATTTGCTTCAATGCAGTAATTAATTTGAAGATTACACCACGCCTGTTTATACCCTTTTGTCCAGAAACTTCTGTCATTAACGAGTTTAATGTCTTTTCATATAAAGCAGCTTGAGACTTAGTCAAATAACAGTATTCATCAAGCACAACTTTTTCTGGAAGGTCATCAATAATTGTTTTATCTGTTTTTAAACGTCTTAAAACGAATGGAGAAATTGATAATTTAAGTTTATCTGCTTGTTCATATTGCTTAAATCTTTCAATAGGAATAGCATAACATTTTTGGAAATCTCTGATTGAACCAAGATATCCTTTGTTGATAAAGTCAAAAATACTCCATAACTCTGTTAGTTTATTTTCAACAGGAGTACCAGTCATTGCAATCTTAATATCAGATTTCAATGATTTAACAGCTGCTGTTTGAGATGTATCTGGGTTTTTAATATTTTGAGCTTCATCAACAACAACCATTCCCCAAGTTGTCTTTTTAACTTCTTCAATATCAATACGAAGAATAGCAAATGTTGTAATTAATACATCAGCTTTTAAATCTAATTGACGTTCTGCTCCGTGATATGCGCTTGCTTTTAAGCTTGGCGCAAACATATTTAATTCTTTTATCCAGTTCCCCATCAATGTTGTTGGACAAACAACTAAAACAGGTGCTTTTAGTTTCCCTTCTTCTTTTAACTTAAGAATCAAACTAATAACCTGAATTGTTTTACCAAGTCCCATATCATCCGCAATACAAGAACCAAACCCTTTTGTTGTATTTGTATAAAGCCATTTCAAACCACCTTGTTGATATGGTCTTAATTCACCTTTTAATCCTTCTGGCGGCAATACTTCAACAGATTTGCCAATATCTTTAACTATATTTGCAAATGCTTCATCATAGTCAAACTCATAATCACTTAAGTGACCAGAAAAGGCTGCGTGCAACATTTCCATTCTTGTAATTTTGTCAATTTTTGGATTTTTTAATTTATTGATAATCGATTGTGCTTCATTTTGGTCAATCAATATATATTTATTTTTAAATTCAATAATTCCGTTTGCATCTTTAATAAGTTTTTCAAACTCATCAACGCTAACTTTTTCATCCCCAATAGCAACTTGGAAAGAAAAATCAAAAATACTTGATAAGCTAATGTTTCCGCTTTTCCCGTTTAAAATATCTGCAACATCTTGTTCTCTTGATGTCTTAATTTTTGCATTGATTGAAGCACGAGGAACAACAATATTACCAAAGTTTGGTGGGAAGTTAATGTTAATTCCAGCTTTATTTAAATAATATGCTGTATGAATCATCAACTTATAAACGTCATTTAATGACAAAAATAATTTCAAATTATCTTCATCTTCAAATAATGTTTCTAATTCTTTGTAATAACGAAGAGTATAGTTTAATTGTTTTTCAACAATATTTACTAAATAAGTGTTTTGATAGCCCCAATATGTTCCATCTTCATATATTTCAAGAAGTTGTTTCGGTGGTTCTTTTTCGTTCAACTTTTCATCATTTGCTTTAACAGAAATTGTTAAACAGAATTTATCTTCATCAATTTTTTCAATATCAAGTTGAGGACTAACTGGATATTTCCCAATATAAATCTCATCAAGCCACTCACTAATTGCTTCAGCCAAATCTAGAGAACGAATATATCTTTTATTATTCACTGGTCTTAAGAAGTGAACGGAAGATACGATATCTTTAAACCTATATGCTTTAAACTTTAAGAACAAGAAAATAACATAATTCAAATAATCTTCTATTAATTTATCGGCAATATGTTTTTCGCTAGAAATTTTAGAAAAGTCTAAAGTATAAACTTCATCAATAGAATCTTGCAACAAATCATTAATCGCAAACATTTCGTAAGTGATAGTAAAAAAGTTATCAGTTTTATTAACCTTTGGAAGGAAATATAGTTTCTCAACTACTTTTTTTACAAATTGAGTAACAATATTAAAGACCATAAAAGATTCTGTTGCATTTGGATGATTAACAATAGAATCAAATCCAGAAAAATATTCCCATATTAATTCCAATGGAACTTTATAACCAATTTTATCAACCGGTTTACCATCAACTTCAACTGTTTGTGCAACAGATGAAAATCGATATAAAGAACCTTTTGATTTCAAATAAAAATCAAAATTATTTGTAGGTGTTACAAAAACTTCTCTCTTTTTTGCATCACCAACTAAATAAAACTCTGTATTTTTAATAACATTACTAGAGTTTTGAAAAGTATTAGCAAACTCATCCTCAACTAATTGGTAGATTGTACTAATCATCAATCTAAAATCTTTTTTCTCACAACCAACAGGATTTT
>CAZNLZ010000130.1:0-5027 GCA_964574225.1 uncultured Muribaculaceae bacterium
CTTCTTGTCTAGCAAGTTCTTCTTTTTTCAATCTTGCTTCTTCTTGTTCTTTTTGTGCCATTAATACATCACGTTCAGCATTAGCTTTTGCAACTTCACCAAGCTTTAATGCTTCCGCTTGTTTAACGGCCAAAGTTGCGTTATAGTCAGCAATATTAGCTTTTGCAACGTTTTCACCTTCAACAGCTTGTGCTTCTAAGCTTGCTGTTTTAATACGTTGTTCTTTTTGTGCACTTGTAATACCAATTTCTGTTTGTGCCAATTGCTCTGCAATTTGAACTTCTTTTATTTTGTTAGCTTCTGCTTCACCAATTTCAGCAGTTGAGTTAATATTTGCAGTTTGAACACGTTGTTCTTTTTCTGCATTTGTTTTACCAATTAAAGTTTGTGCTAATTGTTCAGCAACTTGAACTTCTTTATCTTTGTTTGCTTCAGCTTCACCAACAGCACCTAATTTTTCTTGTTGAGCAACTTCAACTTTAGCTTTGTTAATAGCTTCTGCTGCAGCCTTTTTACCAATCGCGTCAATATATCCAGATTCATCTGTAATATCTTTGATATTTACGTTGATAATTTCTAAACCAATTTTATTTAACTCTGTATTTACGTTTGTGTTGATTTGTTCCAAGAATTTTTCTCTATCTTGGTTAATTTCTTCAATAGTCAATGTCGCAATTGCAAGACGTAATTGACCTAAAATAATATCACTTGCTTGAATAATAATATCTTCTTTAGATAAGCCTAATAAACGTTCTGCAGCATTTATCATAATTTCTTCTTTTGTTGAAATACCAAAAGTGAAAGTAGATGGAACTGCAACACGGATATTACCTTTTGATAAAGCACCTCTAAGGTCAATATCAGTTGCCATTGGTTCTAATGATAAAACACCATAATCTTGAATCAATGGAATTACAAATGTACCACCACCATGAACACATTTTGCAGTAGAATTTGTACCTGTTTTACCGTAAACAACGATAATTTTGTTAGATGGACAGCGTTTATATTGATTTGCTAAAAACGCTAAAGCGGCAAAAATAAGAACAGCAAGTATGCCGCCGAATGATAAAAAGAACATTTTTCTCTCCTTATATTTTTACTACGTATATTTTTTTATCTTCAACTTTTTCAACTTTGATTGGAGCAAATGCTTCAATCTTTTCTTCGCCGATATTAACGGCTGCTAAAATAGATAATTTATTATTTAAATTAATTTCTATCTGTCCAAGTGCATTAGGTTCTATTGCCGTATAAGCTTTACCTTGTTTCCCAACAAGTTCATTAATATCAGCAACAACGGTTTTGTTCAGTTTCTTGATACAAAACATCAACCAAGCAGAAAGAAACATGAAAATAAACCCACATAATAAAGCAATTAAAAGTGCAACTTGTGTACTAACTGAAAATTGCATTATTGCAGATATTCCACACCAACCAAAACCCATTAAAAATGCAAGTATTGATTGTACAGATAAGAATGTAAATGACGTATCTACTTCTGTAATAGAATCAAAATCGGCATCTACTTCAATATCACCACCAACAATTAGGAATACTGCTAATTTTAAAATATACAGAACTGTTGAGAAAACCGCCAACGTCCAAAATATATTTTCAATAGTCAAAAATTCAGACATACCTTCCTCCTATTTTAAAAATATTCTATAATATCAGGGCTTTTTATGTATCATACTTTTAGACTAATATTTAAAACAAAAAAGAAGCTCACTTACGTGAGCCTCAATCTTTTATGGTAATGTTGGTTGTTCTTCCTCAACATATTCATCTTCAACAAAGTCATCATCACAAACAGGTTCTTCTGTTGGCGGTGTTGTAGGTGCAGGATTAACTGTTGGCATATCTCCACCTTCTTCACCAACTGCTAATGTTGTATATGTTGGGTAAGTTGGTTCCATTGTTGGAACTGTTGGTTTATCCGGCAACTCTGTTGGGACTTCTGTCGGAACTGTTGGAGCTGGTTTTATTGTAGGCATTTCACCACCTTCTTCACCAATTGCCAATGTTGTATATGTTGGATATGTTGGTTCCATTGTTGGAACTGTTGGTTTATCCGGCAACTCTGTTGGGACTTCTGTCGGAACTGTTGGAGCAGGTTTTATTGTCGGCATTTCGCCACCTTCTTCACCAATTGCCATTGTTGTGTACGTTGGTTGTGTTGGTTCCATTGTTGGCATTGTTGGTTCTTCTGATGGTTTATCTGGCAACTCTGTTGGGACTTCTGTCGGAAGGGTTGGAGCTGGTTTTATTGTAGGCATTTCACCACCTTCTTCACCAACTGCCAATGTTGTATATGTTGGGTAAGTTGGATCCATTGTTGGAACTGTTGGTTTATCCGGCAACTCTGTTGGGACTTCTGTCGGAAGCGTTGGAGCAGGTTTTATTGTTGGCACATCGCCACCTTCTTCACCAACTGCTAATGTTGTATATGTTGGATATGTTGGCTCAATTGTTGGAATTGTTGGAAGTGTCTGTTCTTCTGTTGGTTCTTCAGTCGGAAGTGTTGGAGCAGGTTTTATTGTTGGCACATCGCCGCCTTCTTCACCAACTGCTAATGTTGTATATGTTGGTTGAGTTGGTTCCGTTGTCGGAATTGTTGGTTCTGTAGGCACTTTTATAGGAAAACTAGTTGGAAATAGCTTTTTAGTTGGCACATCGCCACCTTCTTCGCCAATTGCCAATGTTGTATATGTCGGTTGAGTTGGTTTCATTGTTGGAAGTATCGGAGCTTGAGTTGGCTCTGATTCTTCAGGCACCTCTGTTGAACCTGTAGTTGGTTCTTCTTCTGGTACTTCTGTTGGCTCTTCTGACGGAATCGTTGGTTCTGGGTTTTCTGTAGGCAACGTTGGAACTTGTGTTGGTATAGATGGACCAAATGTATTATCACCATTTTCACCAATAGCTTTAGTTACAATAACATCATCACAGCCACCTTCTTCACCGATAGCTAGTGTTGTATAATTATCATTTCTATTGTTTTCACCATTAAGGTTCGATGTATTTTGTCCAGTTTGTCCTCTATTATTTGAATTTGAATTACCAACATTACCAATATTTGATTGGTTAAAGTTTATAAACGAAATTCTATTATCACCCATGATTTGTTCCTTTTTTACACTAATGGAGTAGTCATCGACACCAAACAACAAAACCTTAATTAAAAATTTTTAAATTTTACAATATATTACAAATAAAATATAATTAATTATTGAATACCGTTGGAGACGCTAAATGATAATTATTTTAGGTAGAGAAGATGAAGCACACGCTAACCACGTAGCTAATGCGCTCAAGTCAAAAAATGAAAATTTTACTTTTTTAGATACTAGCAAATATCCTATAGACATCTTAATTGATTGGAAAGCAGACGAACAAAACAGCGGTAAAATTACAATCAATAATAAAAAGATTAATTTATCAGATATAAAAAGCGTATATTGGCGTAATTTTTCAGATGTAAAATATGAAGTTTTTGAAGATGGAGAAAATACTGAATTTCTTTCTTATATGATAGAAAGAGAACGCCGTTCAGCTTTGCACAGTCTATTTTATTCATTAGATATAAACTGGGTTAACTCAATGAATGCATTTGATTTACACAAAAAGAAAGCATATTTAACAAATTTATTTAACAAAAATGACATTAGAGTGCCTAAAACACTAATCACTAACGACAAAGAAGCCTTAGTAAAATTCTATGAAGAAAATAATAAAAAAATTATTTTCAAACCCGTACTCGGCGGAGCATACACACAAAGAATAACAGAAGAAAATTTAACAGAAGAATATTTAAATACTTTAAAAATATCTCCTGTTCAATTTCAAGAATGCATTGAAGGTGTTGATATTAGAGTATATGCGTTTAAAGATACTTTATATGCAGCAATCATAGAAGCATCAACTATTGATTTTAGGGAAGATACAAACTCAAAATTAATCCCAGTTGAACTCCCACAAAAAGTAAAAGATGACTGCATAAAAATGATGAAAGTAGCCGACTTAAAATATTCTGGAATAGATATTAGATTAACCCCTCAAGGAGAATATGTTTTCATAGAAGCGAACCCAGCACCGATGTTTCTTCACGCTGAAAACGTAACTGGCTACCCACTAACAGAAGAATTAGTTAAATTACTTACAAATAATTAATCCAGATTTTTTGTTTGTAATAAAATATAGTTATAGAAAAAACTAGTTTTGATTGGAGAAAAAGATGGACGAAATCAGGGTAAGAATTGCCCCTTCACCAAGTGGTAATTTACACGTAGGAACAGCAAGAACTGCTCTATTTAACTATTTATTTGCAAAAAAGAATAACGGTAAATTCGTTTTAAGAATTGAAGATACAGACGCAGAACGTACAAGCCAAGCTTATGTTGATAATATTTTCGACAGCTTAAAAGCATTAGGTTTAAATTGGGATGAAGGTCCAGATGTAGGCGGAGCTTATGGTCCATATACACAATCTGAAAGATTTGATATTTACCCTAAATATGTTCAAGAATTATTAGATAAAGGATTTGCTTACGAATGTTTCTGCACACCAGAAGAATTAGAAGCAGAAAAAGAAGAAGCAACAGCTAATAAAAAAGCTTATGTTTACTCTAAAAAGTGTGAAAATTTAACAGAAGAAGAAAAAGCAAAATTAAGAGCGGAAGGTAGAAAACCAGCAATCAGATTCAATATTGCAAAAGCTCAAAAAGCTTTCCACGATTCTTCTATACTTGCTTTTGAAGATTTAGTTAAAGGTCACTTACAACAAGATACTGACTTAATCGGTGACTTTGTAATTTTAAAATCTAATGGCGCACCAACTTACAACTATGCGGTTGTAATCGATGATATGTTAATGAAAATTTCACACATCATCAGAGGTGAAGACCATATTTCAAACACATTCAAACAAATCTTAATTTATGAAGCATTAGGCGCAGAAGTTCCAAGATTTGGACACTTAGGTATGATTTTAGCACCAGATAGAAGCAAACTTTCTAAACGTCACGGCG
>CAZNLZ010000131.1:0-5008 GCA_964574225.1 uncultured Muribaculaceae bacterium
GAATAGAAGCGGCAGCGTAATTCACGACTGAACGAGCTGTGAGGAAAATTCAAGACAGTGAACTTACGAAACTCCATATATGGCTGCGATTTATATAAATAATAATCATTATGTATAATTTTCGTGCTACGATTATCTTAAGAGGTAAATTATGAAGGGCATTATATTCGATTTTAACGGAACATTATTTTTTGACTCACATATGCATTACGAAGCGTGGCGCATTTTTTCAAAAAAGCTTAGAGGATATGAATTCACAGACCAAGAAATGCGCGAAAAAATGTTTGGTAGAACAAACGCCGATATCATAGAATATGCAATTGGCAAAAAACCAGATGCAGAAATGGTAGAAAAACTAGCAAAAGAAAAAGAAGGCTGGTACAGACAAATGTGTTTGGATAATCAAAAAACATTTATATTAGCTCCAGGTGCCGAATCTTTCCTTGATTATTTAAAAGCAAATAATATTCCAATGACTATTGCAACAATGTCAGAATGGGATAATGTTGAATTTTATATAAAAGAGTTTAATCTTGCTCGCTGGTTTGATTTGGATAAAATTGTTTATTCAAATGGCAAAATACAAGGAAAACCAGCCCCAGATATATATGAAATAGCAGCAAAAAATATTGGACTAAAACCTCAAGACTGTATTGTTGTAGAAGATGCAATTTCCGGAATAAATGCCGCAAATTCAGCCAAAATAGGTATGATTATTGCAATAGCATCCGTAGAAAGCGACAACCTTTATAAATCAATACCTTGTGTAAACCAAATAATTCACAATTTTGACGAGATAGATAAAACTATATTTGAATAATCATTAAGTTTTGTAAACAAGCAAAACCCAATAAATTCAACCACATGAGAAATTTGAATTTTTCAAGATGAAACTCATGTGGCAATTTGATTACCCCAAAATTTTTTACATGGGTACGGGATATTTTAAACACTTTTTTGAAAATTTTTAAACACTTATTTAACATACTTTAAACACGAATAATTACACGAGAATATACGGGGAAGGAAACAGACTATGTCAATGAATGTAGGAATGAACGGAGCTTCAAATGCAAACTTATGGTTAGGCAATGGAAGCGGTATTGATTTAGAAGACTTAAAGAATAATCAAGAATTACTTGAAAAATATAATGGTCAAACTGTTACAGTTGACGGTGTAAATTATTTAATTGAAGACGGAAAAATAACTCCAGCAGACCAAGCAGGTGACACAAGCATATTTGGTTCTGATGAAAATGGCGAAGTTGGTGATACAGTTGATTTTTCTGGCGCAACAGGTATTGATGGTACAGAAAGAGTTGCAACTACACCAGAAGGTCAAGCAATTTTAGATGAAATTAATGAATTAAAAGGCAAAAAAGACGAAAACACTGAAGAAATTGAAGCAATCAAAGAAGAAATTGCAACTTTAACAGCAGAAGCAGAAGATGAAATCAACCAAGCATTAGCAGCTCAAGAAAAAGCAGTTGCTGACCACGAAGAAGATACTAAAAAATTAGTAAACCAAAGTTTAGCAGATTATATAGCTGCAAACCAAGAAGGCGGCGAGGGAATGACTCGTGAGGAACTTCAATCAAACATCAAGAAAAATGCGGAAGGACTCGGTTTACCAGCAGAAATTGGCGACGCAACAGCAATGTTAATGTCTGCAAGTGACAAACTAGATGAAGTTGACGGTTTACTAAGTGACTTAAATGGCTTAATCGTAGAAAACCAAAACTTAGAAGCTCAAATCGATGGTAAATGCCAAGAATTCGATGCAGTTGAAGAAGCAGCTAAGAAAGCAGAAGAAGAGAAAAAATCTTGCGACCCAATTGGTTTCGAAGCAACAGATAAAGATGGTAATAAAGCACAATACGACTTTATCAAAGATGACGGAAGCTTCGACTCGACGGATGATTTCCTAGGTGCCCAAAACCAATGGCAGGAAATGCAGGCACTCGACACCGACGGTGATAACGTAGTAACCGCAGCAGAGTTAGACGCAGGAGGCATAAAAGCAGTCAAGACAAACGCAGATGGTTCGCAGGATATAGTCAGCATGACTGAAGAGTTCGGAGAAGATTTCTCAATTGATTTAAGCTCATATGCACAAGGCGGAACACACGCAGCAGTTGACCCAACAGCAGATTCAGACGGGGATGGCACATTAGACCAAGAGTTACTAGGAACATTCAGCGTAAACACAGGTTCAGAGACAGTTCAAGGATATAATACTTTAGACGATGTAGATTACTTATCTGAAAATTATGGCATCGAAGCTGGTACACAAGCAACAGAAGCAGAAGAAACTGATTTCCAATATTCACAAGAATTACAAGAATCAATGAACTTCTTCCAAACATACACAGAAAAAGTTGCTGAATTAAGAGAAAAATTAATGGAAGCTTGGAAAAGCCTAGGCGCAACAGAAGATCAAGTTACTGATTACAACTCAATCGCAAAAGAAGCAGCAGAAGAAGTTAATGAAGTAAAACCTGGCGAAGAAGGAACAAACGAAGAAGCTGGCGAACAAAATACAGAAGAACAAGCAGACATCTTAACAGATAACAATCCATTCGGCGCAGATCTTGAATTAGACGACAAAGACTTATTAGAACTAGCAGTTTAATAAACAAAACAAATAAACCTTGGGAGGAACAAAAGAGATAATAAAAAACAGATTTATAAAAAGGATATTTGAAGAGAAAACATCAATTTAACAAAAAAGGATGAATTAAGAGGAGAAGAGACGGAATTACTTGTAGCATTTGTCTAACAAAAAATTCCAAGAGAAAAATTAAAAGCGGCTAATATAGCCGCTTTTTTGAATTATAAAACATATACTTTAAAATCGGGTTGTTCATTCAACCTTTTTTCAATTTCATCAAATTTTAAAAATCCACCTTGAGCACTAAAGTGTTCAACAACAGATGCAGCATTTACAGAAGCATAAGCTAAAGATTTTTTTACATCACCATTTGTTTTAACCAAAGAAGCAACAAAAGTTGAAGAAAATGCATCTCCAGCACCTAATGTACTTATGACAGTCGCTGGGAATTCACCACAATGATAGAATTTTTCAGAATCATAGCAATATGCACCGTGCTTACCATCTGTGATAATCGTAATTCTACCTTTTCCAAAATTTAATTCTTTCAGCATTTGAATTATATCTGGGTGAATTAATTCATCTGAATACTTTTCTGTTTTGGTATCAGGTCTAACATTAATTCCTGTAAGCATTGTAGCTTCATCTTTGTTTAGAATTATAACTTCTGCAGTTTTTAAAGTTTCAACAAGACGTTCTTTTCCTTGTTTAATACTGCTTGTACCAATATTGATAGCCAAATTCACATTATTTTCTTCTGCAAAAGCAGCAACCTTATCTAGGACTTTAGTAGAGTCTCCATTTAAAGGGGCTAGATATAACCATTTAGAGTTTTTAATCGCATTAAAATCGATGTCAGACGCCTCTAATTTCGCATTTGCACCACGATGTGCAAGTACAGTTCTATCACCTTGAAAACTTATCAAAATAATAGAAAAACCTGTTTTATATTCATCGGATTTAATTAAGCTTGATACATCAACGCCGTATTTATTCAATGTTCTTATTACATTTTCACTTTGTGTATCATTTCCAATTTTAACAATAGTAGATGCATTTAAACCCAAATTAGAGAAATTTGTTGCCGCATTAACAGCGCCACCACCAGTTTGGAAATCAAAGTTATCAATTTCTATTTTTGCGCCATAAGGATATGCCATAAATTCACGTTTTGAATCGGTTGTACAAACAGAAAGAATATTAGCTGCATCTGTTTCAATAAACGCATCCAGCGTAGCACTTCCCATTGTTATAACATCATACATACTTATTTCCTTTTTCTTAATTACAAACCTATTATATACTAATTAGCTCTAGGGTGAGAAACATTATAAGACTGTTTTAATCGTTCAGCAGACACGTGCGTATAAATTTGAGTATTACTTATACTGCTATGTCCCAAAAGTTCCTGAACAACCCTTAAATCTGCCCCATTTTCAAGCAATTTTGTTGCAAAGCTATGTCTAAAAACGTGAGGAGTAACATGTTTTGGTAATTCAATTTTTTCCACAACTTCTTTTATCGCAAGCCTAACACTTTGTGGCTGCAACCTGTAACCTGTTTTATTTATAAAGACAGGCGAAGAAGGCGAATTGTTTTCTGTTTTAAAAATCAAATAACGAACTGTGTTGATATACGTTTCTAAAAATTTCTTTGCACGCTCAGAAACAAGAACAATTCTTTCCTTTGAGCCTTTACCAAATACCTTAATTTCATTTTCTTCCAAATTCAAATTTTCAAAATTCAAGTCACTCAATTCTGAAATACGCATACCAGTTGCATATAAAAGTTCTAAAATTGTTCTATTTCTGTATCCCGCCGGAGAATCCATTTTAATATTGTTTAAAACTTTTTCAATTTCTGGTTCTGTTAAAAATTCAGGAAGAGATTTACCCTTCTTTGGAGAATGAACTCCTAATGCAGGATTTGTTTCAATAGCTTTTTCTCTATATAAAAACCGATAAAAAGTTCTTAAAGATGCGATTTTACGAGCAGTTGTAGTCTTTGAATAGTCAAACTGTTGAATATACAAAAGATATTCACGAATAACAGAATAGTTAACTTCTACTAAACTTCTATCATTAAGCCAAATTAAAAAGCTTAAAATATCTGAACTATAAGCAGTAACAGTATGCTTTGAGAAGTTTTTTTCAACTTCTATATAGAGTTTAAACTCTTGAAGATATTTTTTAGATAACTCATTCATCGTTTTAAAATTGTAAAAAATTTTTAATAAAAAATCAATAGAAATCCGCATAAAAACAGTATGTTAAGAAACATTAAAGAAGTTGTAATCATGGCAAAAGCCATGTTTACATGGGTTTTGAGAGTTAGGGATTACTCTCGTATTTGTTTAGTGAACAAATTGTTGTGTTATTTACAATCTTTGTTTATAAT
>CAZNLZ010000132.1:0-4928 GCA_964574225.1 uncultured Muribaculaceae bacterium
TCAATAGCTTCTGGTAAGTTTTCAATCGCATATACAGCTTCTCTTGCATTAATGATTTGGAAATATAATAATGCATTGATACTGATTGTTACGTTATCTTTTGTAATTACATTTTGTCTTGGGAAATCATATACTGTTTCTCTTAAATCAATTCTGCTGCTGTATCTTTGGTCAGAATAAATTCTTCCATCAATAGAGCGAACTTTTATTATTCTTGCAATTGGTCTTGCTGTTTCAACAAATGGACAAATCCAATGTAGTCCAGCAGTTAGTGTCTTATTGTATTTTCCTAAATACTCAATAATTACAGCTTCTTGTTGTTGAACAACAATAAATCCTTTGAATATTATTAATAGTGCTAAACAAGCTAATACGCTGAAAAAAATAAACATAAAAACTCCTATATTTTTTCTACAAATAAAATTAAACTATCGTTTTTTACAATTTTTACATCGCAACCAGCAGGGATTTCTTCGCCATCAAATTCAGTTCTAGCTTCCCATCTTTCGTCATAAATTGTAATTGCGCCTTTTGTTAAGCTTATTGGTTCTATACATTTAACAACTTTACCAATGTATTGTGCATTAAAATCAGTTGTTTCTTCTTTCTTAAGTATTTTCGCTAGTATTGGTTTTACAAAAACTATAGAAAGTACAGATAATGCTAAGAAAACGAATAATAATGGGTATGTAGAACCCCAAAATATTGAAATTATTGCAGTTACTATTCCTGCAAAAGCCAAATTAAGGCAAAATAAAGTTGGAACTAAAATCTCAACAATAATCGCTATAACTGCAATTATGATGTATATCATCCAAAATTCAATCATAATGACCCCTTTTAACTATCTAACAATATCAAGTATAGCATTTTTCAAGACTTAGTCAAAGAAAAAAGAAGGGCTTTTGCCCTTCTTTTTATTCGGTTTGTGTTGAACTTTGGTTTTGCGAATTTGTTTCAAGTGTTGATTGTAGGTCTTGTTTTAATTGGTTCAACGCATCTTGTTTTGCTTGCTGTGCTTTTTCTTTTAAAGAACTTTTTATTGATTCTTTATTTGAAAATATGTTCTTGATTTTTGTAGCAGCTTCTTTTGTTTGCTCTATTTGTTGTTTTGTTTCTTCTGTAATTGCATTGTTAACACTTGTTTCTATTTGTTTTTTTGCTGCATCTTTAACTTGGCTTTTGATTTCTTCCGCGTTTAGGTTTTGAATATTTAGATATTCTTCTGGAATCTTTGTATTTGAAGGTACCAAGCTAACGTGTCCTTGTGCTTTATCCATATCTGATTGCAGAGCTAGCCATTTAAAAGATTTTACCAGTGTTAATGGTTTTGCAACATCACCTTTCACAACAACTTGGAATTTTGTTGCGTTATTATCATCAATGTTTTTTGTTAATGTTGGAATTTGTGCAAATTCTGTTTCAGTAACAACTTCTGTGAATAAGAAGAATATTTTCCCAAGAACTAAACTCATTCCAGGTGTTGCTTTAATAAGATTAACTGGATTTATTAACGCTAAAGGTCCCATAGATTCTGAAACTTGAGAACCTAATCTTCCTCTAAGTTTAATATCTATTTTGTTTTGCAATAGGTCAAAATCTCCAAAAATGTATGTTGACATAACATCACCACGTGTTGTGATTGGGTTGATTTGTGTTATTCCATTATCGAAAGTTAAATGACCTGTTAATGCATCGTATTTTGTTGTATCAAAAGTTAATAGTGAGTTTAGTACTGCACCAATTGTTGATTGGAAAAATGCTGATTCACGAATGTTTTCCGCCATAATCAAGTTTTCTAATTTACCGAATGGTCCAAGTGAGCCATTTTTCATTTCGAAATCAACTTTGCCTTTTAATGTTTTCATTTGTTCTTCGTAAGTAGCACCTTTTAAGCCTAAATCAGCTTTGAAGTCCATTGTTCCTGTTAATGTATCTTTCATTGCTGCTGCTTCTGACAGAGTTTTTTCTACGTCAAGGTTGTCACCATCAACTTTTGCTTTTATTTCAGAAGTTACAAGGTTCATTGATACATCACCTTTTAACTTTCCGTCCCAAGCTGAAGATAGAAGATTATTAATGTAAAATACATTGTTTAACAGTGATATTTTACCTGTTGTGTTATATAGGTTCATTGCTCCTGATTTTATGTGTTTAATATCAATTGCACCCGCTTTAACCATTACAGGTATATCTGCAGGTTGTGCATTTGGATCGACAGGAGGCATATATTTGTTTAATTCTTCTGTTATTTTCATTAATTTATCTGCATCAGTTAAATTTGAAACTAAGTTTAGATTTTTAATTGTAAAATATGGTGCAGGATTTAAATCTGCGTTGATTAGAATATTAAAATCAGAACCATTTGCAAGAACATTTTTTACGTCTATATCTAAATTCTTGCTTTCAAATTTAGAAGAAGCTCTTTCCATTGTTAGGAATAGTTCTGGAATAGATAAATCCCAAATATCAAATTCACCACGAATTCTTGGGGCTTTTAAATCACCAAATATGAAGATATGTCCTAATGATTTTAAGCTTGATTGTTGGAATGCAACAATTGATGCTTTCAATTCAGCTGGCATTTTTACTTTTATTAAATTGATATTTGGATTGCTTGTGTTTAATTTTGTTATAGTTCCGTCAACACCAATAATTTCTTCATAGGTAATAATTTCTTTTTCAGGATTTTCAGGGTCTTTAGATACATTTTTGATGTAAAAACCTGTATCTTTTATCTTTAATCTGTCACCTTTAAAATCAACAACTGCTTTTAATATTGTGTTTTTATTTTCAACATTTTTAATTGTAATTGGAGTGATAAAGTTGTCTTTGTTTGCTTGAATATCAGCAGTTAATGTTTGTTTTTTGCTGTCTCCTTCTATGTTTAAATATAGAGGAATTCTTCCTTTGTTGCTGATAAATACTTCTAAATCTTTTCCTAACAATTGTTTTATATCGTTAGTTACAATATCACCATTAACATTAAAGTTGAAAACAGGGTTCTTAATATAATTTTTTATGTCACCTGCAATTTTTACTGATGTTGAGTTATTTATTTTGATTTCAGAAGGTTCAATGGCAATATCTTTATCACCAACAGATAGTGCGAATTTTTCACAATCAATTGTTGCTCCATTCATTGATAATTTGAAATCAGTGTTTTTGATATTACCTGTGAATTTCTTAAAGTCACTAGTGAATTCTGCTAATAAAATGTTATTAACATAATTTATTTTATTGACTTTATCTGTTAAAGAAAGGTTTTGCAAAGAAACATTTAAGTTTGCAATTGCATTTTTTAATTCGCCTTTCAACGCAGCAGTCATATCAATAGAACCATTATTTACAGCATAGGCTTTGTTGATTTCTTCTGGTAAGAACATAGTGAAGACTTTTGCTAATGGCATTTTTTCCATAATGATATTTATATCTGCAACAGATTTTTCATCGATAGAACCATCGATTTTTAAGCTTGTTTCAGCTAGTTCTAAATATGTGTCAATAAACTTTAACATATTATTGTCTAGTGAAATTATGGAATTAACTTTTGCTAATTGTAATTTTTGAGCTGTATTGCGTAGAACACAGTCTTTAATAGTAATATTTCCGTTTGAAATTAATTTTTTAAAATTAGTTTTTACGTATGTATCTATTGAAAAATATCCACTACCGTGAATTTGATGAAGTTCGTGTTGTATGTGCAGTGAGTTAAGCGCTGCTTTGATTAGATTTAAAATGTTTTCTAGTTGTATTTCATTTGATGTTATTTTTATATCTGAAGCAGGTTTCTTTCCATAGTTTAACATTCCTAAAACAGAAAGTTTTTCTGTATCTGTTACGTATAAATCAGTATCTAAATCAACTTTTGTACCTTTTGATGATAGATGGAACTTGCTTTCTGGAAGTTGTAATTCTGCTAATTGCATAGTTAGGTTATCAATATTAAAATAACCATTTGAAATAATTGTATTATTTTTATTTCTTACTTTGATTTTTGAGTCAATATTTGCTTTTAAATCATAAGTTTTATACATTGCCACAGGGTTTATGAATGGTATTTCAACTCTTTGTGCTTTGTCATCTTCTTTGTCTAATTTGCTTTGTTGAGGAAGGAATGTGTCAATATCGACAAGTGCTGTAACGTTCTTGTTGCCATTTATAAACAACTCAGCATCAGTTTTTAATGAAACGCTTTTACCGTTATTGTAACCAATAACTAACTCATTACCTTGTAATTTTAGATCTTCATTAGTTTTTAAATCGTTAATTGAAACTTTATAATTAGCTATTTTTAGTGCTGGAACTAATATTTTTATAGCGGCAGGGTCAATTAATGGTTTTTGAGCGGTTTGTAGTGTTTCTTCTATTTTTTCTTCTTTTGTGTTTAGGATTTCTTCGAATGCTTGAACAGCCTTAAATGCTTTTCCGTCAATGATATCTACGTTTATTGTCGGGTTAATGATTTCAGCTGTTGAAACTTTTACTGTTAATAATAATAAACTAGGAAGAGCAATTCTGCCTTTGAATGAATCTGCACTTAATAATTCTGATTCATCAGGAAGTTTTACTTTTATATTTTCTGCAGAAATTCCTGCTGAAAGCAGAGGTGTTACAGATATTTTTGCGTTGTCAAAATCTAAAATTAAATTTGCTTGTTCTTTTGCTATTTTTTGTAAATCTGGTTTGAATTTATTTAAATCAACTGCATTTGGCAAAATAAATAAAAATGATAAGTACAAAATAGCAAGTATTGAAAGTAATGTAATGCCTGTTACTTTAAGAAATTTTTTCATTGTATCCCTTCCCTATAATTGACTCTTTTGTTGATAATTATAGTTCAAATCTTTGTCATATTATATTAATCTTTAATTTATGTTACGGGTAATACAAAAAATTTATCATTATTTAAACAAAGTTTTTTACTT
>CAZNLZ010000133.1:0-4900 GCA_964574225.1 uncultured Muribaculaceae bacterium
TTCTTTTTAAAACCTAAATTTTCAACTAAACCGCTCATACTTAACCTATTTTTGTATCCTTATACATATTTATCATATATTATTATTGTTTTTTGGGCAACAAAATTAACGTTTTTTAACTATATAAATATATCATTTAATGTATAATAATAAAAGTTTGTAAAATACTGTTACGGTGACATCATGGATAATTTTGTTTTTGGAAGAAATAATGTTTATGAACTATTAAAAGATGGTTCCAGAAGTGTGAGCAAAATCATATTGATGAAAAATATGAAAGAGAATTCTAAAATTGACCAAATACTTGATTTGGCAAGACAAAGGGGAATTGTTTTTCAATTTCAGCCAAAGGAAAAATTTACTCAATTTAAAGAATTTTCTCATCAAGGTGTTATTGCATACGTTTCACCAGTTAAGTATGTTGATTTGGATGAATTTATTGCAAAAGAAAAAACTGGTTATAAAAAAATTGTAATTACAGATGGGGTCGAAGACCCACATAACTTTGGTTCTATCATAAGAACCGCTGTTTGCGCTGGTTTCGATGCAATTGTTTTCCCTTCAAGACGCAATGCTACTGTTAATGCAACTGTTGAAAAATCATCAGCTGGCGCAGTTAATCGTATAGATTTGATTATGGTTAATAGTCTTTCGAATGCTGTTGAACGGTTAAAGGATAACGACTTCTGGGTAATTGCAACAGATTTAGATGCTAAAGATAATTATTATGACATTGATTATTGCAATATGAATTTTGCAATAGTTATGGGTTCTGAAAAAGCGGGAATTTCATCTACTATACTAAAGAATTCTGATTTTAGAATTAAAATACCTATGTTAACTAATTTCGATTCTTTAAATGTAGCAAATGCCGCAAGTATTGTAATTTATGAAGCTTTGAAACAAACAATACAAAAATCATAGAATGTTATATAATACATTATTATCGGAGGCACAATGGCAGAAGAACAGGATAAATTTTCAATAAACGATGAAGAAATGAATGATTCTGATTTTGAACTTCAGCTTGGGGATGAAGATATCATTAAAGCTGTTCAAGAACCAAAACTTCCTGAAACGCAAAATAGTGCCATTGCTGATGATTCTGTAAAAATTTATCTTCAACAAATTGGTAAAATTAAACTTTTATCTGCTGATGAAGAACTAGAAGTTGCAAAAAAAATAAAAGAAGAAAATTCAGAACAAGCAAAAAAAGTTCTTGTTAATGCGAATTTAAGACTTGTTGTTAGTATTGCAAAAAAATATATTGGTAGAGGTCTAAATTTCCTTGATTTAATCCAAGAAGGCAATATGGGCTTAATGCGTGCTGCGGAAAAATTTGACTATTCAAAAGGTTATAAGTTTTCGACTTATGCAACTTGGTGGATACAACAAGCTATTACTCGTGCAATTGCTGATAAGTCAAGATTAATTAGGCTTCCTGTTCATATGATTGAAACTTTGAGTAAAATCAAGAAAATTTCAATGGATTTGACAATTGAAAATGGTACAGCTCCTACAAAAGAAGAAATCGCATATAAAATTGGTATGCCGGTTCAAAAATTAACTGCATTAATTGAGTCTGCTCAAGGCACTGTAAGTATGGAATCACCTGCAAATCAAAAAGATGAAAGTACAAAACTTTCTGATTTTATTGTGGATGAATCTACGCTTTCACCTGATTCAAAGGTTACTCAAGACAATTTATTTTCTGATATCAAAAAAATGCTTAATCATTTAAGTGAAAAAGAGCGCAATGTATTAATTATGCGTTATGGTTTGGATGATAATGGTGAAAAGAAAACATTAGAAGAAATTGGTACATATTATGGTGTTTCTCGTGAGCGTATTAGGCAAATTGAAAATCGCGCGATGAGCAAATTGAAAAAGCTTTGCCGTAACAATAATATTAATAAAAATTTGAAAAATTATATTTAAAGTATAAGTATGCTATAATCTAGACATAGATTATAGGAGATATTTATAGTGAAAGATGTATCATCAGATAAATTTGCCAGTGTTATCGCTCGTATTTTAGACGATAAACAAGGTAAAGATATTAAAATATTAAACATTGCTAATATTTCAGTTTTAGCAGACTATTTTGTTATTTGTTCATCAGATACAAGCACACACGTTAAGTCTTTAACTGGTTATGTTAGAGAAAAAGTGAAAGATCATTTTGAAAGAATACCAATTGGTGAAGAAAATGACATTAAAAATAGATGGAATTTGCTTGATTATGGTGATGTAATTGTTCATGTTTTGCACAAAGAAGAACGTGAAACATATGCAATTGAACGTTTTTGGAATCACGCTTTTTGTGTTGATGAAGAAGAGTGGAAACAAAAATCGCAAGAATTTTCGGATTATCAATAAGGAGGACGAAGGTGAAAAATTTATTTTTATCGTTAATCATTTTATCAGCCTTTTGTTCAATTCCTGCATTTTCTCAAGATTTTGCATATATTGAAAATTTAAGTCCTGTTCAAAAACAGCAATTGACTCGAATTTATCAAACTTACAAACAAGAAAATAATTCTCTTGAAATGAGAATTATTGACTACAAAGATAAGTTGATTAAATTACAAGAAAATTCAACTGTATCTACTGAACAATTTGATTTATTGAAATCTACATATGAAAGAAATATAAAAGTATTAACTACGCAACAAGAACGATTAAAGGCTCAGACAGAACAAAGATATCAAAATGTTATGTCCCCTGAACAATACAAACAGCATTTGGCACAACAAATGCAAGTCGAAAATGCATTTAATGAGTTTTTACGCAAATAAAAAGGAGCTATAAAATGAAAAAAATATTAAGTTTATTATTTACATTAAGTTTATTATTTTTCTCAACAGTAACAGTTGCTAATGCAAAAATAGATTCTCAACGCGACCTTAAAATTGCTGCTGATAAGGTTAATAAGCTTGCTGACTATAATTTAGGCTCGTTGGTTTATAAGAGTGAGTTAATTGGTTATAGATTAGAAAACTTTAATATGCGTTCAATGGAATATCAAAGAAGTGCTCAATTCCACGCTGATAATTTAAATAGTTTAAGTCGTAAGATAGATGTAGTTAGAAATTCTATTGATTTTTCTGACACAGAAAAAGAAATGCAAGCTAAACAAATCTTCCAAGAAGCAGATGCTGCTTTATCTGACCTTAATTCTAAAACAATTTCATATTTAATTGGTTTAAGAGATTTAATGCCAACAATTACTTATCAACGCTATGTAAAACGTTTCTTGGATTATTATAATGATTTAAATTTAACAGATGTTGATTTAAGAGTAAAAAGTTAATAATAAAAAATGAACTTAATTTTTTATGTCTCGTTATATTAAATGAAAGAGGAAATAACGATGAACGACGACAGAAAAAAATGTGATAAATATGAAGCCTACTTCGTCTTTAAAGGTGAAGAGGCTTTTAATAATCATATTAAAGAATGTCCTGATTGCAAAGAAGAACACGAAAAATATTTAAAGGTTTCTTCTTTGCTAAAAGAAGTTGCTCCTGCGTATTTAGAGAAGCAAAAACGCAATAAATTTGGTGCAATAAAGAAACTTGCGTGTTGCTTTGTTCTATTTGTTGGTATAACTGCTTCTTTTACAGGATACAACATGTATAATGACTATGCTTCGCAAACAAATTGGGATGACGATTCCTATGTTAGCGCAATGGGCTTGCCTATTGATGAGTATGGTTTTTTGGAATTATAGGGTAAAGGGAATAAATTGAAATCTTTAATAGACCAGTATAGAAGTAATATTAAAAAAATTATTTCAACAATGACGGGTTCTGAAAATGAAGATATTGAACAAGAAGTTTATATTAGAACTTGGAAGAACCTAGATAAATACAAAGAAAATGGAAAATTTAAAAGTTGGATTAATACAATCACTGCAAATTTGTGCAGAGATTATATGAAGTCCTCTTATTTTAGACATTCTCAAAATACTGTTACTGAAGAAGATGATTTAATTCAAATTCGTGATGAAAAAGAGAATGTAGAATCAGCATTTATCCAAAAGCAAAGACAAAAAAGAATAATGGATGCGATTGATTCTTTAAAACCTAAATTTCGAGAAGTAATTATTATGTATGAAATGCAGGATATGAGCTATGAAGAGATATCCGAAAAATTAAAAGTTCCTGTCGGTACAATTCGTTCAAGATTATTTAATGCTCGTAAAGAACTTAGTGTTACATTGCAAGATTTAATATAAGGAGAACAAATGAATAAAAAACTTTTAATGTCTGCTTTGGCAATGGCAGTTATGTTTTCAGTAAGTGGCGTATCATATGCCGATGATGGTGTTGAAATGAAAGAAAAACAACCTATGGAAATGGAACGACCAATGCATAAATTTGATGGATTTCCTCATCATAAATTCAAAGGCCAGCCACCTTCAAAAGCTGAAATGGAAGCAAAAAAGGCTGAATTTGAAAAGCGTTTAAATTTAACAGAAAAACAAAAAGAGCAAATTGAGAAAAATAAACAACAAGATAGAGAAAAAATGAAACCTATCTTTGATGAAATGAAAGAAAATAAAGAAGCAATAAGAGTAATTCATCAAGAGAAATCTTTATCTCCAGAAGATAAGGTGACAAAATCTGCTGAGTATGAAAAAAATCTTATTGATTTGAAAGTTAAAGCAAATGAGCTTAGAAAAGAAAATATGAAAAATTTTGAGAATATTTTGACAGATGAGCAAAAAGCTGAGTTTGCTAAAATAAAAGAAGAACAACAAAAGGAAATGGAAAAAAGAAGAGCCCAATTTAAAGGTAAAAGAGGGTTTCAGGGTAATAAGCCACCAATTGGATTGCCTGTTCAACCAAAACCAATTCCTGTTGAAAAATAAGAAAAGAGTGAAGAAGGAGCGATT
>CAZNLZ010000134.1:0-4867 GCA_964574225.1 uncultured Muribaculaceae bacterium
TATGAAATCAGTAAAAGAAATAGCAACAGAATCTAAAATATTAGAAAGACTTAAAGATTTCCCAATGTGCACGGAAATAGTTAAGTATTTATTTGCTGATGAAGAATTACAAGAAATGCAAGAATACGCAAATAATGTTTCTATCAAACGTCTTGGCTACAATGACCATGGACCTGTTCATATGAAGCAAGTTGCAAGCAATTCTATAAAAATGCTAAATATTCTTCATGAAGCCGGTATTAAAACCTCTTTAGAAGAAGAAGAAATTGGTTCTTTTGAAGATAGTATGTGCGGTGTTGTTATTGCATGCCTGATGCACGATTTAGGTATGATGATAGGCAGACAAGGACACGAAGAAATGTCTGTTCGTCTTGCACTGCCTCTTATAGATAGAACATTAGTAAAATTCTTTCCAGACGATATTCACAAAAGAGTTGTTATAAAATCATTAGCGCTTGAATCTATCATTGGGCATATGTCAACAAGAAAAATACACTCACTAGAAGCTGGTATTATTTTGATGGCAGATGGCTGTGATATGACAAAAGGTAGAGCAAGAATACCAATGGCTCTAAATAGCACACCAAAAGCAGGCGATATACATAAGTATTCAGCTAGTGCTATTACAAGAGTTAAAATCTATCACGGCGAGAACAAACCAATAAAAATTGATGTTGAGATGGCAACAGAAGTTGGATTTTTCCAAGTAGAAGAAGTTCTTTTAACAAAAGTTGAAGCGAGTACTGCAAAACAATATGTTGAATTATATGCAGGAGTTACAGGCGAAGACAGAAAACGTTATTTATAGTTTTTTCTTCACAAGGGTAACACTACCACCAATTTCAACCAACTGTTTTAAGGATATTTTTGTCTGCATCATTCCAACAGGATTAATTAGATAGAATTCGGATATTCTACCTTTTTCATCTACGGTTGCAGGTGTTAGGCGATATGCATGTGTAGGAATAATTCCCAATGCTTTCTCTTCTTGGGAAATAAAGTCTTTTTTGCCTGTTCCATATTTTATGATATTTTCATCAAAGATTTTTGGATTTGGTAAAATAAACCCAGCCATTTTAATACCAAAAGTTTTGGTTTTATAACCAAGCTTGTTGAATAAGCTGCTAGATTCACCATAATTTCTTGTAAGAATCTGCGCATTTCCAAAACCATCTTTTTGAGAATCCCAACGATGATATTTCCATTTCTTTTTAACATCATCAAAGTCAATAACTAAGTTTTCTTTATCGGCAGCATACATTCTTTGAACAGATTTCAACCTTTTTTCTGTTTTTGGGCTTTTTACTTTTTTATGTTCTCTTTCCAATTGAGCAATAAGTTTTTGGTATCTTTCCTCATATATTTCCTTTCCATGAACAAACTCAAGCATTTGGATACCCTTTGCTCCTCTTGAAAAATAATCTCGTTCTATACTTCGAGGTAATACACAATTTTTAAATTTAACAGCCCCAATTTTGGTCGTAGGAAATTTAACAGATACAGATTTATCTTTTTCGTCATAAGAAAATAAACTCAATAAATCTGCCCTTGTATCAACATCAGAATATAAAGCATTAAACCCAGTTAATTCCCAACAATTAGCAATTTTATATTGTGTTGTAGCAAATCTTTCAACTGGAGGAAACAAATCAAAATAAACGGTTTTAGGAATCATCAATTGAAGAGACTCTTCATCACCTAAATTTATATAAACATTTTTTCTTCCATCTATTTCAAACACATCACCTTTTTTAGTTTGAGATTGAGCTTCTTCAATAGTTTTATACGTTGGAACAAAAGCATCAATTGGTTCTGTTCCAGAGCAATAAGCCTCATACAGTTTATCAATATCTTGTACCACTTCCTCACTCATTTTTCCTTGTTCAGGAAGAAACGCAAATAAATGTGGACCAACAACACCTTCTTCTGCTAAAGATAACAACATTTCAACATTACTAGCATCAACAGAATTTTGGTTAACACTCAATAAATATTTTAAAATATCAATAAAATCCATTACATTTAGATGTTCACCTAATATTTTTTCACCATTTGGATTTTTTAAATTATTAAAGTAAGTAACTGCATTTAAAAAGTCGTCTAATTTATATTTAGAAGTCGCAAAGAAATTCATCAACTCAATATTTTCATCCAATGAAAATTTTTGGTTTAATTCAGGGTTATGCAAATATCTTTTAAAATATGCTTGCGCTTTTTCAGGCTTGAATTCTTCTGAATTTAGCATTGCAGAAAAGCTTGGATTTTTCACAAGTTCATCTAACAATACAACTTGCTGATTTCCGCCAAAGAACAATTTTGTATTTTGAAAGAACTTCAATAAGTCTTTCCAACCTTTTGAATCGAATTTTGGATTATCTGCAAAAGAATAGTCTTTAACATAATCTAATATTTTTCTATCATCAACTCGTGAATTATTAAAGAAGGTCATAAGACCAGCTTTATCTTCTTTTATCCCTTTAAAAGAAGGTCCATTATTTTTAGCTTTATGCGCAATATATAAATCCCCACCATATTTTTTCAAATCATCATGAGAAACACTAACTTCAACTATAGAATGAGGGTCAATAAGTCTTAAATCTTCAACAATTCCTTCTGATGAAACTCTGCCAGGCAAAATACTATACACATGAGCCAAATGAAACTTTCCATCAACTGTTCTTTCCCTACCATCAAGAGGACAAGGTGTTCCATAAGAAAGAACATTATTTTTGAAGAAATTAGGATTTTTTAATTTTTTTCGAGGTTCTTCTTGTTCCAAATATTCAACTTTAGTATCATACGCCAAATCATAATACATATCGACAGCATATCCACCATTTCTGCTATAACTATATGGAGAATCATAAGATTCAGCAGCAGAAGATTCATTCCAAGGCATTAGGGTAAATGATGCTCCATCTTGTGATGTTGAATAATACAAAAGACCTTTTTGTTGTGCCAAAATTTCATCAAACTGTTTGCGTTTTTCTTCATACTCAGCCTTTTTAACTGGGTCTTGTTCTCCCATAATTTTGTTCGTTAAAGCATCATAAAGTTCAAATATCTTTTGTGCATAAACATCTTTTCCATGTGCATACTCAATCAATCTAACACCTTGTGCGCCAAAAGAATAAAAAGGAGCTTTTGCATCTTCAGGAAGATTACCACCTTTAAACAGTGTTTTATTTTTTGAACGAGGGAATTGAACAATAATATCATCACCTTGTTGTTCAAACAAAGATAAAATACTAATCCTTTCTTCAGAATCAGCTAACAAAGAATTTACAGCTGATAATTCCCAACAATTACCAATCTGATTTTGACTTGTTGCATATCTTTCTATTGGCGGAAACAATTTAAAATAAGTTGGTTTATCCATTTTTAATTGAACAGGATTACTATTTTTGTCCAAAATGAATATATTCTTCTCATTTGCCAATTCATAAACATCACCAACTTTTAATGTTTTCTTAGCAAGAGAAGCACTTTCGAAGGTAGGAACAAAAGCATCAATAGGCTCAACGCCAGAAATATAAGCGTCATAAAGCTTATCAATATCATCTACAACAATTTTTGAAATTGCACCTTCTTCTGGCAAATCTCTAAAAACATGCTTATCAACAACACCATCAACAACTAAATCCAACAACATTTGAGTATTACTTGCTTCAACAGAAGAAGCATCAACTTTAACCAAATATTTTATAGCATTAAAATGCCTTTCACCAATTGAACCATTGTCATTTGCAAAAACAGAAGTACCATCTTTTGCTTTTAAATTTTTCAAATAACTAATTGAATTAACATAATCTTCTGCACTAGAATTTTTAGAAGTTGCAAAATCCATCATAAAATCTAATGTCATATCAGGATAAATATTCCAGTCATCAAAATCAGGATTGCCAGAATATTCATACAAGAAATTTAAAGCTTTTGAAGGGCTAAATTGTTTTGAATTAAACAAATCTGCAACATATTCTTTTTTGTTTAAAATATCCAAAAAGGATTCTGTTTCACCATTAGCATAAACCGCCTCACTAACTGTTAATGCTGAAATCAAATCCATCCAAGATTCATAGTCAAAATCAGGATTACTTTGAAAAGAAAAATCAGTCATTTGAGACAAAATTGGTTCGTCATTTACATCAATATCAGAAAGAAATTTAACAAATTCTGCGATATCTATTTTTTGAGACGAAAACGAAGGCACAAAAAAATTAGCTCTGACATTTTCACTTGTATAATTAGAAACTGGTACTGAAACTGGGATAGAGACTTTATTTTCTTGTTTTATATTTGATTTATTTCTTTGTTGACTTACAGTTTTAAGACTACTTATTGCATTTAAATGCATAATACACCTTCGACTATGCAGTTAATAACAACCCTAAAGATTTATTTTTGCTATATTTCTAACTATTCTTGTAAATTATTAAAGTCTATTAAGGAATCCATTGTTTCACATAGAAATACAAAGCGTTCCTTGTTGTGAACATAATTATAACCAAGTACAACTTCTAAAGATGTTGCGCTAGAATGCAGCGCCCTATCAATTCTTCTTGAAGATGATGTAGGAATATTTCTTGCTCTTCTCGCAAGTTCTAGTTCTTGTTCTGTTAATGAAGGTGTAAGTTTTTCTAATAATTCCGTTTGAAATTTAGCGTTTACGAAACCAACTGTTAACTTATGAAGACGTTGCAATTTAGATGTCATCATAATTGTGCGTTCACGTATAAATACCTCGTAAACAGCATCTCCAATATGAGCATAATTTTTAATATTTAATTCCTGCAAAATCGTCTTTCCGTTTTTTACAATAATATAGTAATATTTATAATATGAAAATACTTTTTGTAACAGATTTATA
>CAZNLZ010000135.1:0-4852 GCA_964574225.1 uncultured Muribaculaceae bacterium
AATCTGAATGGTGTTAAATCTGCTCTTTCATCGCCTTGAAATACCATCTTTGGTCCAGGGATTGAGTATGTTCTTGCTAATGCCATTTTTGCTTTATTAACACTCTTTTGATATACAGATTGTAATCTTTCGAATGTGATTCCAGAGGTTTCTTTTACTCCAAGTGGCTTTAGAACCATAGTTCTAAATGCTCTGTCAATTTGTGTAGCCCAACTTCTTGTTGTTGCTTTTGACTTATCGTAGTTGTCTAATTCGCCTGTTTGTAACATTGTTGCTAATTGTTCTGCTACAAACTGAGCTTTTTGGAATCTTACTGTATTTGTTGCATCAGCAAGACTTTGATTTTTCTGTTTACTTAGAGCAACCGCTCTATCCATATCTTTTTTACTTAAAACTACGTTTTCGTTTAGTTGTAACATTGGAACGAGTAATTTTGAAGTTAATCTACTTCCTTCAAAATTACCAATTTCATCGTGGCTCATTACATATTTAACTCTGTCTTGTGAACAGTAACAAGCTTTTTCGAATTTATCTAAATCAATAATTCCATATAAACCATCTTTTAATGAATGATAGTAGTTGAAATCCCATTCACTATCAAAACCAAGTCTTCCTAATGAAGTATCGCCATTTTCTATTCTTTCTATTGCTTCGCAATGGACTGCTTCGCTTTGACCTATACCACTTTCAAACCCGTGCAATGGATTTACAACACGTTTGTCGTGAGGCTCATCGTTGTTTTGCCAGAAGTTTCCAAATTGGTCAACGCTAACTTTGTCTCTACTGTCTTCTGCAATTAAGAATGCATCTGGTTTATGGTAATTAACTTCTGCAGCAATTTGCTTCATTGTATAATCTGATTCCATAAACTTTGTCATATCAAGTCTTAAACCGTCACAATGATAGTTCTCAAGCCAGTTTAGTGCTGCATTTACAATGTAATCTCTAACATATTTTGAATCTTTGCCTTCAAAATTGAATGCTTCACCAAATTGATTGTTTCCTTTGATGTATGGACCTGTTTTTCTTAATGAAGCACCGTCTGGACCTAAGTGATTTGGAACGATATCCATAATTACGTTTAAGCCTTGGCTGTGTGCATAATCAATGAATGATTTTAATCCATCTGGTCCACCTAAGTGTTCTGATGGTGCCATTTTGTCAACGCCATCATATCCCCAGTTGAATGAGTATGTATTTTCAACTGGCATTATTTCAATTGCGTTAAAGCCTAATTGTGGTAATGTTTTAATTACTGCTTTTGCTGCTTCAAAAGTTCCTTTTTTAGTTAGTGAAGCAGTGTTGAATTCGTATATTCTTGCACTGTCAACTGGAGTTAGACCGTTGCTTTTATTTGCTAATCTTGAAATTCTTTTTGGATTTGTTGCCCATTCTTTATCATTCCATTGATATAGAGAGTGGTCATATACTGTAGATTCATCTAGTAATGTTTCTTGTCTGAATGAGTATGGGTCTTTTACTGTTGCAACTTCTCCGTTACCTTTTTCTAATGTATAAAAATATCTGTCGCCGTGTTCAACTTCTCCTGCTGGAATTTTTGAAGGTGTTTCAAATATTCCTTGACCTTTATTTTCTAATTCATAAATTACCGGAGGTAGGTTTGTGTCTCTTTTTTCAACTGTAACGCTTACTTTTTTTGTGTCTGGGTATGTTAAAATTTTGAAGCTTGCTTCTTTTGTAACTGGGTCAATTTGTGCACCCCAGCTTTTATGTTCAGCTACGCTTCTTCCAAAAGAAAGTGGCTTATAGCAAATGTTTGATAATTCATTAATCTGTTTATCGCTTTTTGCAGGACTTGTTGAATAATTAGATGCTTTAATTTGTTTGTTTGAATTAATTCCTAAAACATTGTTAATTGCATTTATTTTCATTTCTTGACCCCTAACACATTTGACCAGACAAGTATATAAGTTCATTGAAGCACATGAAGTGCCTTTTTGACGCGAAAATTTGCAAATATTTACAATTCTATCTTTAAATAAAAAAAGACCGTGAAACGGTCTTTTATGCTAATACTGATAATCTTTGTCCTGCTTGCTGTTCGTTGCTTCCCGTTATAGGGTTTGTCATCAAATACATATTTGCATTATATGCAAACTGAGAAAGCTCTCCTGTTTGGTATTGCTTCCTTAGTTTATCAATTTCTTTTGTTTGTTCTTTTTCTGCATTTTCGGCAGACAATAAACCTTTATGCGTAATATTTTCATTATCTACGAATACAAATCTTGGTGCACTTTTTATTGCAGCTTCTTTTTGATCATACTCGCCTTGCGTAATTTCACCATTTTCAAGCTGCTTTTCTAGTCTTTTTAACTCGGCGTTACGCCCAGTTTCTGTTAGTGTAAATTTTTCTCCACCTTCTGCAGTGTGCGAAGTGTACATTTTCCCAACAGAACGAGATTGCAATCCGCTAATTGCTGGTATGCTCATTTCATTTTCCTTACTTTACTTCTTAAAATATATAAGTATTTTAAAAAACTTAAATTTCAAGAAAATGAAAAATATTAATATATTTTTACAATTATTCTATAAAACCAACTTGGTTTCTGCCGTTTTCTTTTGCTTTATACAAACATTGGTCGGAATATTCAATTAATTCTGTTACTGTTTTTCCATTTTCTGGGAATGTCGCAACTCCTAAACTTACTGTAATGTTAACTGATAAATCAGGAGTTAAGGCATATTCTTTTCCTGCAATTGTTTCACAAATTTTCTTTGCGATATTCACAGCTGTTTCTCTATTCGTTGTATCAAGAATTACAGCCATTTCTTCTCCGCCGTATCTGCATACATAATCTGCATTTCTAACACAGCTTTTTAATGTTTTTGATACATGTTTTAATACAGCATCGCCTGCTTGGTGTCCATATTTATCATTGAATTTTTTGAAAAAGTCTATGTCTAGTAAAATTAATGATAATTGATTATTCGTTTTTTCTGCATTTTCAATTTTATTTTTCATTTGTTCTTGGAAAAATCTGTGGTTATATAATTCTGTTAAACCATCTGTTGTTGCAAGCTTATATGTGTATTCAAAATCTCGTGATTTCAATAAATATTTGATGATAAATGAACATACAAATATAATTACTGCTAACAGAAGTGGGACTATAATCCAAGTCCATACATTATATTTTTCCATAACGAAAGTTGAGAAATATAAAAAGCTACCAATTAATATAAAGAATAATGTTATTGAAATGTAAACCGAACGTATTTTAAAGGCAGTATATGCAGCTGCAGTTACTAATACTAACGCTATTAATATGTTGTAAGGAAGTGAAGCCTTATGAATTATATTGTTGTCTAATATGTTGTTTAATAACGTTGTATGAATTTCTACGCCTGGTAGATATTTGCTTGTAGGAACTGTTTTAATATCTGATAATGAGAAAATGTTTGTTCCTATATAAACAAATTTATCTTTAAATAGATTTTCTGGCAGTATTTCTTTTTTACCAGCTTCTTTTGCTGTTTTTGATTTTAGTACTTCCCAAAAAGAAACATATTTAAATGTTCTTTTATCTGTTAAACCTGTATCGCCATACCAGTTTAAAATGGCTTCACCATTTTCTGTTAATGGTATTTTTCTATTTCCTAATATTAGATTATTATCTTTATCAATTGTTATTTCATTAATATTTGCATTTTCGTATTTATTCAAATACTCTATTGCTAATTTTACTGTCATATATAAATAATTGTCGGTAGAAATTTCTTCTAAATTATTATTAAGTCTTGGATATTGAACAAATAATGGAATTTTTCTAATGAAACCATCATCTGCTTTTGGTGTGTTTATGTGTCCGATTCTATCTGTTGCATCAAAAATCATCTCATTAATCATTCTGCAATTTTTATATTTATATGGCTTTATATTGCTTGATTGAAAATTTATATTGCTCGTTATTTTTTTATCTAGTGATGGTGGTTGTCTCAAGTCGTATGAAAAATCATCGAAATTAATTGCCGTATATGTATTTGGATATTTTTTAAATCTATCAGCAAGTTTATCATCACTACCTGGAATTCTTTTTAATGATTTGATAAAAAGTAAGTCGAACGCAACAAATTTTGGTTTTTGTGCGTGAACATAATCTAAAATATCTGCATATACGCTTCTTGGAATTGGCCAATCGCCATATGTTTCAACTAAATATTCATATGAAGGGTCATCAACAGTGATTATTATAATATCTTTATTAACTTGTTTTTTCTTTGCTATGATATTTTGTCTTATATCGAAAGATTTGTTTTCCATCAGTCTTATTATGTTTTTTGATTCTTCCTGTGGAATAACTGTGAAAACAAAAACCACTAATAAAATAAGAATTAGTGAATAAAAAATATCATATCTATGTCTTAGAATTAAATTTATAAGTTTATTCATGCTTGCTCCAATAGGTAACAATTTAATTATTATCTATTTTTGAGCTTTTTTCAATTTCTTCAATATTCTTCAAAAAAATTTCTGATAAGTCTTTTATCTCATCAGGATTTATTAAAAAATTAAGTAAACAATGTTCGTTTAAATTCATCTGCCAAAACCATTATTCTATATTCTCATTTTATCAATTTTTAGTTGATTTAAATCGGCTTTGAGTATGATTTTTCAACAAAACATTCAAACTTTTTAATGAAAAATAATAGCTCTTCTATATAAATAATCTTGGTAATGAACAAAGGTGGTCGAACATATCATAATTCAAAGGTAGAGAAAGACTATAAAGATAAATTATATACAAATCGAAAGAAGTGTTTGCCTGTAACATTTCTTTTATGAACAAGGAGGAAAAATGAAATTAAACAAAATGACACTTGCTGCCGTTGT
>CAZNLZ010000136.1:0-4786 GCA_964574225.1 uncultured Muribaculaceae bacterium
AAGAATAACAATAAAGAATTGATTAACACCATCATAATGGCAAGAACCCTTGTAAAAATAAAGCTGCGAGTTTCTTCAATTGCATAAGCTTTATTTAAGCCTTTAATAATTACAGCAAGAGCGTTTGATGATAACCAAATTGTTATACAGAAACCAAATATAGCAATTAAAGTGCCTTGATTAAATATCATCGCTTCTTCTAATGTATTCAATATCAAAGTTGAAACATCCTTTGGCGCAACATTTGTGATGAAGGTTAAAATTGGGCTTATTAATGTTTTCTTACCCATCCAGCCAAATAAAGCAGTTAGGAATAACAAGAATGGGAACAATCCCAAAATAAACCAGAACGCCATTTCTGCCGCTACACCAAAGAAATCTTGGTCTATGATTTTTTTAATAAGAGATTCTATATATTTTCTCATTCTATTTCACTTTGAACACGTTTTAAAAGTTTATCAAATGCAATTGCAATTGGTTTTTTAATTGTACATCCAGCGGCAAATGTATGACCACCGCCACCAAAATCCATAACAACTGGAGTAATATCTAAAGTTTTACTTCTTAAACTTACTTTAGTATATCCTTCTTTTGTTTCTTTTAAAATAGCTGCAACTTCAACATTTTTCGAAGTTCTTAATACCTCAACAATGCCCTCTGTGTAATCATCAGTTGCATTAAATTTACTCATATCACTTCTTGTAATCTTAGAGAAAGCGATTTTTCCAGAATTATAAAAAACTGTATTTGAAACAACATAAGCTTGAAACTGAACCATTGATTGAGGTTTTGTTTCGTAACAAGCTCTGAATTCATAAGTAGGTGAAACACCAAGTCTTACAAGTTCTGCAGCTAACATAAATGTCTCAGGTGTTGTATTTTCATATTTAAAACCACCTGTATCAGTTAATAATGATGTATAAATACATCTAGCAACATCTTTTGGTATTTCTAGCTGCCAAGCTGTAAAAATTCTGTATAAAATAATACCAACACAAGCAGCATCACCATCAATGATATTTATATCAGCATAGCCAATATTTGTTTTATGGTGGTCGATATTAACTTTAAATTTAGCATTATCAAAAAGCTGTGTACCAAAAACCATTCTATCTTTTGATGCAACATCAACAGCAATAGCTAAATCATATTTTTTATTTTTATCAATTGTTTGAACATCAATAAATCTATCAAAATTTGGAAGATAAGAATAAATATTAGGAAGTTTTCCAACATAAACAGAATCAACCTTCTTGTTGAAATATTTTTCAATCATCAAACTAATAGCAAGATTAGAGCCCAATGTATCACCATCAGGACTAACGTGCGAAAATACAATAATACTTTCGGCTTTTTCTATTTGTTCTCTTAAATCTGAATAACTATTTTCCATATTCTCAATCTCATGAAAGATTATACTATAAAAAAAGATTATTACCTAAGGCTTAATCAAAACTTTAAGAGCTCTTCCGTTCATATGCTTTATTAGTGCTTCTTCCGCCATTTCAAGAGGCAGTGTTTCCGTAATTAACTTTTCAACAGGAACACTTCCATCTTCAATAAGCCTTAAAGCCTCCCTAAAATACAATGGAGTATGATGAAAAATGCTTAAAACCTTAATTTCATCGTAGTGAAGCCTTCTTGTATCAATAGAAACAGAAGTTCCTGATTTACAGCCACCAAATAGATGAACGATACCGCCACGTCGAACAAAAGTGAACATTCTTTCCCAAATTTCAGGAAGTCCAACACATTCAACAGCAACATCTAAGCCTTTTTTACCTTCTGAAAATTCAATAAAGATTTTTTCTGGATTTTGATATTTTGTTAAATCAATAACCTCATCAGCACCGCCAAATTCCTTTGCCATTTTTAATTTCAAAGGATTTCTACCTGCTGCAATTACTCTTGCACCTTTTAACTTTGCAAGCTTTACAAACATTAGACCTATTGGCCCCAAACCAACGACACCAACAGTCTGTCCCGCTTTTATACCAGTTCGTTCGACACCATGAACAACATTTGCAAGCGGTTCAGCAAATGCAGCTTTTTCAAAGCTCAAACCATCAGAAATATGCAAAAGATTTCTTTTTACAATCGCACTTGGGATGTTGATATATTCAGCATAAGCACCATTTAAAAATTCTAATTTTTCGCATAAATTATGCTCACCTCGTTTACAAAAAAAACATTCACCACAAGGTGCTGAATTTGCAGCAACAACTCTATCGCCTTCTTTAAAGCCAACAACATTTTTTCCAACTTTAGTGACAATACCTGAGAACTCATGTCCAAATCCTGATGGAATTTTTTTAATTAAAACAGGATGACCTCTTCTATACGTTTTTACATCAGTACCACAAGTTAAAGCAGCCATAATTTTAACTTGGACTTCATCGTCTTTTGGTTCTCTTATATCAACCTCTTCATATTTTATATTTAAAGGTGAATAAAATTGTATAGCTTTCATTTTCATAGTTTAATATATGCCTTCATAATATTATTTGAAAGAGTATCTTTCATTGCATCATTAAGCTTTTCCAAAGGATAGATTGTCGATAATCCATCAACACGAACCTTGCCAGATTCAATTAATTTCATAGAATCTTCTAAATCCATAGGTGATGGAGAATAACTACCCATCACTGTAAGTTCTCTATAATAAATATCATTGTTTCTAAATCCAACTAAGTCATCTTTAATACTAGAGAATACAACAATTGTGCCACCATCTCTTGCTGCTTTTACAGCAAAATTAATTGCTTGAGTTGCACCAGCTGTTAAAAATACGGTATCAAAACCAATTGGAGCAACTTTTTTCATTTCAAGAAGAACTTTTGCTTCATCTTCCATTGAAAAAGCACGGTTAAAGCCAAATTTTTCAGCCATTACTGCTCTATCATAAAGTAAATCAACACCAAAAACATTGTTACCAAATGCTTTTACACCTTGTCCCATTAAAAGTCCAATTGTACCTAAACCAACAATTAACACTTTTGAATCATCTTTTAAATTTGCCCTTTTAATTGCTCTAACACAACAACCTAAAGGTTCTAAAAAAGAAGCCTCAATATCAGACAAACGTAAATTTACTTGAAAAACTGTATTCATCAAATGTTCTTCTGAAACGTAAATATACTCAGCAAACCCACCAGGAACAATATTTGTTTCTTTAAAATGAGTACACATTGAATAATTTCCGCCCCAGCAATAGCCACAATTAAAACAAGGCACATGGTGACCTAACGCAACTTTATCACCAACTTCAAAATTTGTTTTAGAGTTTATTTCAACAATCTCACCAACAACTTCGTGTCCAAGAATATCACCTGTTTTTGCTTTTCCAGATCTAATTTTTACAATATCACTACCACACAAGCCGCAACCTATAACTTTTATAATAGCACCTTCGCCATATTCATCTAACAAAGGCTGTGGTCGTTCAGTAATTATAAATTTATTATTTTGCAAAACAGCTGTTTTCATATATTCATCCTTTTGTTTAATTATAAATTAAAAAGCAACAATTTAATATAGATTATTTTTCTTCAAAAGTTTTTTATCATAATCAGACAAATCTGACTTTAAAAATTTTTCGAATAAATCAGGGCGTTTATTTTTTGTATTTATAAATTGTTGCACTCTGCGCCATTCTTTTATTTTTTCGTGATTACCAGATAATAAAACCTCTGGAACATTCGCACCTTCATACTCTCTTGGTTTAGTATAATGAGGATGTTCTAAAAGCCCATCATAATGAGAATCATACTCCGCAGATTCTTCATCACCCAAAGTACCTTTAATTAATCTTGCAACGCTATCAATAATGCATAAAGCAGGGAACTCGCCCCCAGTCATTACGAAATCACCAATTGAAACTTCAACGGCTCCACTTTTTTCAATTATTCTTTCATCAAAACCTTCATAATGTCCACAAATTATAATCAATTGTTCTTTTGTTGCAAACTCTTTTGCCTTCTCTTGATTGAACACTTTTCCTTGTGGCGACATTATGATTACTTGAGAATTTTGTTTTTTATCAACACTTGCTAATGCGTCTAAATATGGCTGGCAAGATAACAACATACCAGCACCACCACCATAAGGCGTATCATCAACTTTTTTATGTTTATCTTTAGAAAAATCACGAGGATTAATTGCATTAACACAAATCAAACCTTGTTCTGTTGCACGTTTAATTATGCTAAAATCACAAGCTTTTTCGATAGTTTCAGGGAATAAAGATAATACATCAAATCTCAATTTATAAGACCTTCTATATTGTTAATAACAACTTTTCTTCCTTTTAAATCAACAACAGGAACAATTTCTTTTACAAATGGAACTAAATGTTCTTTTCCATTACCGTCTTTTACAGACAATAAATCATTTGCCAAATTTTCACCAATAGCAGTTATTGTACCAACACAACTACCATCTTCGTCATAAACATCCATACCAATTAAATCACTGATTAAATATTCATCATTTGCAAGAGTTTCTTCAACTTCTTCTTTTGACAAATACAAATCACAACCTTTAAACTCTTCCACATCATTAACTGTCTGGAATTCTTTAAATTTGATTATTGCAAAATGTTTGTGAAAACGAACAGAAGAAACATTCAATTCGCAATACTGTCCATTTTTCTTTGCAAAGACTTTTTTTAAAGTTTCAATCTGATTTTCTCTACCTTTAGTAAAGCCAATCTTTGCCTCGCCTTTAATACCGTGAAAATTAAGAATTTTAGCAATAGAGATTAAATTATCACTCATAACTATTTTGT
>CAZNLZ010000137.1:0-4768 GCA_964574225.1 uncultured Muribaculaceae bacterium
GTTGAAGTTAGTGAAATAGAAACGGAATATCCGGCTGCTAGCCTTTTGGTACTTTTCTGCAATGAGAAAAGTACATTAGTAAAAAAGAAAGTATCATTGTAATTTATATTTTTTAAAGTATCTATAATATTACTTATGTAAATAATAAAAACTACTCAACCCACTTAAAGCTTTGAACAGAACTAGATTCATTAATATTTCCGTCAATAATAGCTTGGAAAGTTCTTGCTTCGTAATCTCCGCCAGTGAATGAAGGGATTTTTTCTACATTTTCTATAAAATCTTTTCTTCCGTAATCTAACATTGAAACTCCTGGAATTAATCTAAAGAATGTATTCAATGACGTGTTTCCAATGCTTCCAAAGAAGGTAGAAATTTTCTTTGATAATTTGCCTAAAATTTCAAATTCTGCATTTGTTTGACTTATGTCATATTGTCCGTGAATATACATACTCAAATTTTCCCCTTTAGAAAATATTTCAATGTCTTTTGCAATTCCGTTTTCTATTTTGCAACCACCATTAATATTTGAGAAATAACCCGTTTTAACAAGGTTAAGTATTTCTAGTATGCTGTTTAATGTAAAACCTGTAATACCACTTTTTATTATGTTGCTTGCTCTTAAAAGATATTCTAAAGAACCTAGTTTTGGCATTTTTCCATCAGAAATATCAAAATATACATAACCATTTAAATTCTTAATTATATCTTCGTTTTGGATACCTTTTGTTGCAAGAATAATTTTCCCATTTGCGTTTCCATAAATTTGGTTTTTTGCATCAAATAATGTTTCCGCAACATAGTTTGCATCTACGTTTGAAAGTTCGAAGTTGCCTTCCATTTCATTTGTTGCAAGATTATATGAAATATTTCCTGTTGCTACTCCTTCTCCCACTTCAACTCTGGTGTTATCTGCATGGAAAATTCCATTTTCATCAACAGAAAAACTACTTTTGAAGTTATTTGCAATCATTGATTTTACTGTCATTGTTTTAATCTCAAGATTGCCATTTTTTATTGATAAACCAGATAAATCCATATTTTTAATATTGTTATTTGTGTTCATTGCTTTGTGGGTTTTAGATAGTTGGGCAAATAACTTATTATTATCAATTTGGTCTGCATATATATTAAGCGACTTGATTTGTGGTTTTATTCCAAGTTTATTTTCTAATATTGATTCCATTTTGATTTTAGAATCAGCTATAAAACCGAATAAACTAATATCTATATCTTCGTGATTAGCTTTTACATCAATATTTTTTACAATTGTCTCAAAAAGTGGTATATCAATATTCTTACAGTCAATATTGCCTAATAGCTTACCAATTCCTGTTGCCTTATCTGTTATGTATTTAATATCGCAATTAAATGAACCTTGTTTGAATATTTGGTTTTTCAAGAATAAATTTAAAATTCTTGCTGATATGTTTTTGTGTGTTTTTAATGTTACTTCTTTCGGAATAACAATATTGTCTTCGTTTATTGTTAAAAGACCATTTAATGTTGCAAATTTAATTGGATAATTTTTGTTGTTTTGTGAAGCAATATATTTTATGTAGTCAAAATCTTTAATATTGATTTTGTCTTTTTTGATGTTGATAAATCCTGTAAACTCTCTTTTGTCACCTGTTTCACCAAGACTTGTTCCGTCATAAATGAAGTCAGAATCTATGTTAAAAGTTAATTTTGGAATAACATTAAAGTTTTCTTGTGTTCCGTTGAAATTTGCAGAAAAATTGATATCGCCTTTTGTTTCAATTTTGCTTGCCAACTCAAATGGGAAATAATTTCTTATAAAGTTATTTGTTATTTTTGATGTGAAGAAGCCATTTATGTTTGGATTTTTTGCTAAATCAGAAATGGTAACATTTCCAAAGAAAGGAACATCTCCTAATTGTGCTGTTAAATCATTGATGTATATGTTATTGTTTGCGAGATGAATAATAAAGTCTTCAAAAACAAACGGTACGCCAGATTTTATATGTTCTGCTTTAAGATGATGAAGTTTGATTTTCCCTTCAAGAATATTTTTATTCAAGCCTAATTTTATATCGGCAAATCCGTTAAAGTTTCTGAACTGATTTAATAATTTTTGAATTCCTTCTGGTAAAATGTTTAATTTTGACGTGTCATTAAGGTTTGATAAGTTAAAGTTTTCAGTATCAATAACCAAATTATATTCTGGATTTAAAGTATCAACGTGGTGAACTTTACCATTTATTTTTAAGTTAGAGTCATATAAATTTGCAATAACATCTTCAACATTTACTGTTGCATTTTCCATAACAATCTTTCCTGATTTTGCTTTTAAAGCTGAATCAGTTTTATCTGGAATGAAATTCATAACCGCATATGCTTTATCAGTTAAGAAATCAATTGCTTTTGCTTTGTATGTAAAATATAAATCATGTTTTGAAGCTATGTTATATAAACATGATAAGTCTGGATAATCTTTTGGATACATATAAGATTGAGTTAAGAACCTAATCGTATCTTTTAAATTTACGGATTTACTTGTTATTACAATATCAACTTCTGGGATTTTTGTTTCTATATCATTAATGATTTGTCCAGAAATTTGAAGTGGTGAAGTACCTGAAACCCCTTCTAATGCGTGAAGGTCTGTAACTGTTTCTGTAAAATCAACAATGCCCTTTATTTTTTCGATTGGAGTATAGAAACCCTCGATTTTACAAGAGTTTCCAAGCATATAAACAGAACCCTTTACCTTCATATCTTCGAATGCTTCTTCTGGTGGTAAAGGTGGGTGTCCATATGGAACAGGAACTATTTTTGATTTCATATTTACAAATAATCTTAATAATCCAGACGCATCTGTTATTATTGCCAAACCTTCTTTTACGTCTTTTAAAAGAGTACTTTTTTGTATTATTTCAAGTACATCATTTGCTTCTGCAGATAATGATGAAATGCTAAAATCTAAGTTATGATTAATTCTAACTTTGCCTTCTACTGTTAGTGGATTGTTTTTTACAAATGCTTTTTCTGATTTGAATGAAATTACATCATCTTTAAAATCAAGTCGTCCTTTTCCTTCTCTAACTTTGCCGTATAAGCCATTGTATGTTAGTTTTGCTTTGTCAAAAACCGCATAGCCATCTAACTTGATGACATCAATAGAACCTTGTATGTTAAGGTCAATTTTACCTTTCCCTGAGGTAATATCCATCTCTGGAATTGGTCCAAGTTGGAAATTGAATACCTTACTAACAGGTATAATAATTTTTTGTGCTAGAGGGAAATCAAGGTTATCTGTTGTTTTTACATTAACATTGTTTAAACCGTCACGGAACATATATGTATATCCTTTGACAGTTGCTCTTTGGTTATCGAACATATCAACAAGAATATCCATATGTAGCATACGTTTGTCAAAGTTGATATCAACAGTTCCTTTGTGCAATTTGTGCAAAGACTTATCTAAAACGTGTACATTTCTACCTTTTACATAACCAATTATATTTGGTTGAGGTATTTTACCTTGTACTTTAACTTTGCCTTCAATGTCTCCGTAAACACCATATTTTTTGATCTTTTGTATTGTCATAAATCTTTTAATAAGATTTGGCGGTAGTATAGAAGCTATATTTTCTGCTCTTGAGTTGATAACTTCAGCATTTAAGTCAAGAACAGGTTTGTCTTCAAATTTTATATCGCCATTTGCTTTGATGTTTACTTTGTTTGCTGTGTAGTTAAAAGTATTTAATTCTATTAAGTCTTTTGCTAGTTCAATGTTTGCGTTAATTGTGTTTGAGCCTTTTGCGTCAACGTAGTTTTCCCAGCCTTGTCTATCATAAATAAGGTTGTTAAAAGTTGTATTTAATATAATTTGGTTTTTATTTTCTGCGTTTGTTTCGGCAGAAATTTGAATAAAGTCAACGAGTCCTCCAAACTTTGTGATTTTGGTATCAACGTATTTTTCAAAAAGTGGTTTTAACAAATCCAAATCTATATTATATGCGATGATTTTCCCGTTTAATACATTGTTTCCAAGCTCTTTTGTTAATGGGTATTTCGCCGTAAAGTTAACATCAAAATCGCTAGTTTTAGTCTTTGTTATAAACTGTCCAACTAGTTTTGCTGTTATTTCGTGCTTTTTGGAATTTAATTTTACTTGAATTGGTGTTGATTTTATTAATGCTGACTTATCAATTTGTTTGTCAGTAAGATTTATTCCTATATCTTCTAAGTCTAAATTGAAGTTCTTAAGTGATAATTGAAAAGATTTTTTTTCTTTTTTAGGGAAAAGTTTTTCAAAATTAAAAATACCTTCTTCATCTTTTTCAATGTCAATATTAATGCTTTCAGCATTTAATACTTGGACTTCTAATTTTTTGCTTAAAAGAGGGAAAATAGAAATTCTTGCTTGAGTATTAGTTGCTGTAACAAAATTTTCATCTGTATTTTTGTCATTAATATTCAGTTTTGCGACGCTAATCGTTAATGCGGGTTTAATGTGTGTTTTAAATTTTGCCTGTTTATAGTCAAGGGTTGCATTTGTCTTTGATTTGAATATATTTTTGACAACATTTGTATTTGCAATGTGGTTCATTGCAAAAGGAAGGGCAAAGAGATATATTCCTTCAATTATTGAAATTGTTATTATTGTTTTTAGTAATTTCTGCTTTAGCTTTTTATTCATTTTTGCCAGACTTAACCCTATTATTAAAATTATATTATCGACAAACTAAAAGTACAAACTCTTAATGAATTTGCAAAAAGGCTTAATTCTGATAAAATTTAG
>CAZNLZ010000138.1:0-4700 GCA_964574225.1 uncultured Muribaculaceae bacterium
AAATGTAAGACTCATAAAAGTCTAAAACTGAACAACTATCTACCAAAACTAACCTAGTTAACGCTCTTTTTCAAAAGAGCTTTTTTTTGCAATTTGCGTAGGGCGGAGGCAAACAAAATGAACGAGCCCGAAGAAGCAAAAATCCGCCCGAACGCAAAGAACGGCAAGTTCTTAAAGTGAGGGTACTAGGATTTTGCAGAGAGCAAATTGCAATGTAAAACTAGAAGATTTGAATCAGAGGCAGGAGTGACGGAGGTGAAGAACCTTCGGCACGCAACGCCGTTGACAAAGGGAACCAACGAACTTGAGAGTTGTGTGACCCTGTCTGCATAGCTTAACGCAAGCAACGGTAATGCAAAGCATTACGAAAAAACAAAAATTTTGCAAACAAAAAGCAAACTGAATGAAACGGCGCAATTTCAAGAAGCGTAATTTCGCTACAAATCACTTAATAAATTATTTAATTTAAAGTTTATTTGTTGTCAGATAGTATTATGAAAATTAGAAGTGTAACAAAAGCAAATTCGCCAAGCCATAAAGGTTTTTGGAATAACAAAGCCGTACTCAAAGGTTTAGAAACCATATCAGAGCACGGAACAAGCTTTGTTGCAGCAACAACTCTTGCAATGGCTGCTGGAGTAAGACCAATTGCAATTGGACTCACACCAGATGTAAAAAAAGAAAACAAGCAATATGCAATCACAAACTCAATTGCCTCAGGTCTAATCAAATTTGCAATGGTTGAAGCAATTGCAATTCCTGTAGAAAACGCCGTCAAAAAGATTGATAAAAACCCAGAAAAATATTTAAACGAAAAAACAATAAACGCATTAAAAGGAAGTGCAAAGACACTAGCAGAATCAAAAAAATACAAATTTGCATCGCAAGTTTTAAAAATGGGAACAGGACTTGTAACAGCAATTCCTAAAGCTATGATTACAGTTTCATTAATACCTGTATTAATGAACGCATTATTTCCCAAAAAGGAAAAAACTATAATTGATGAAAGAATCTATAACACCTATAATCCAGTTTTTTCACCGACATTTCAAAGAGGAGCAGAAACACCGTCATTCAAAGGCGGAATTTCACATCAAGCTGCAAAAGGAATAGGCAAAATTTTAAATACAGAAACTATGCAAAAATTTGCAAATAAGTTCAGCTCCAAAGATGCGAATATTGCAAGAAATATGTCAATGGTAACAGATGTTCTATTAACAACTTCCTTTGCAATAAGAACCGCAAAAAATGAAAAGATTGAAAAAGAGCGCAAAAAACCACTTATATATAACAACATAATTTCAACAGGAGTAAGTTTAGTTGGCGGATACACAATTGATAAATTTGTACAAAAAAACACTGAAGGCTTTATAAAAAAATTCTCTGAAATTAACAAAAACGACCCCAAATTACCTAAGTACATTGAAGGTATAAATATACTAAGACCAACATTAATTTTTGCGGGAATATATTATGGGATTTTACCAATTATTTCAACATATTTGGCGGATAAATTAGGTAGCGAGAAGAAATAAATTTTTCCTTATTATATTTTATATTGAACTTTTCTTTTGCATTTTCGTTTTAGATAACGTGAAGCAAAAAGAGGAAGTGGATTATGAAAAAAATAGCTGTATTAGCGATGTTGTGTGTATTTAGTTTAATAGGAATTCAAGGCGCACAAGCAGATGAAATCAAGAAAGAAAAAAACTTTGAAAAACCTGTAAAACAAGAGAAAGTATTCAACGATTACAAAAAAGATAAAAACTACAAACAAGATAAAAAAGATTTCAAAAAATATGACAAAAAGAAAAAAGATTTTTATGGAAAGAAGGGTGAACGACATGATAGATACAATCCTAAAAAAGGTAATTTCGATAAAAATCGCAAGTTTGCGTATGATAATGATAAGAATAAAAAACACATAGGCAAATATCATAAAAATAGTCACCACAAATATTCAAAAAAACACAAGAAACACAATAGAATTAACCATATGAACAATAAACACAGAATGGGACATCATCCAAAACATAATGGTCACAAAAGGTCTTATAGATAAGACTAAAAAGAGAAGCTAAAGCTTCTCTTTTTTACAAATTTTAATATCAAAAAATATTTAATAAATAATACATTACAAAAAGACGAAAAACTTATATAATAAAATAACTATGAAACAACGTTCGCTTTTTGATGTAATTTCACCAATAATGACAGGCCCATCTAGTTCACATACGGCAGGGGCGGTTAGACTTGGTTTACTTGTAAAAAATATTTATGATGAACAACCACAAAAAGTAACATTCAAACTATATAATTCTTTTGCACAAACAGGAAAAGGTCACGGAACAGATAAAGGGCTATTAGCAGGACTGCTAGGGTTCAACGTTGATAGCGAACAAATAAAAAACATTTATACTTGCAAACTAGCACAAAATATAGAATACACCTACGAATATGAGCAGAATATCGATAGACACCCAAATGCTGTTGATTTTATTCTTGAAGGCGATATTAATATGACAATTTCAGGCAATTCTGTTGGGGCTGGAAATGTAGAAATCGTAAAAATTGATGATTTCTCAACAAGAATTTCTGGAGAATACAATACATTAATTCTTTTTTATAAAGATAAACCAGGAATGATATCAAAAGTTTCAACATTAATCCAAGAAGAGAATATCAATATCGCTTCACTTGATTGTGACCGTAATGCACGAGGGAAAACTGCCTCAATGTGCATTTGTTTAGATAGCAAAATTTCTAACGAAGTTATTAGAAAAATTCAAAACATTGAAGATGTTTATTTTGTTAGAAACGTAAAAAGATTAGAGGCTTAATATGGAATATTCAATAAGTACATTCGAAAAATTATTACATGCCTGCAATCAAGAAAACAAACGAATTTATGAAATAATGCAGGAAAAAGAAGCCGTTGATTTTGAAATAAGTGTGGGAGAAGTTAGAGCAAAAACTTTAAAAAACATCAAAGCGATGAAAGCTGCAATTATCAGCGGATTATCCTCTAGCGAAAAATCTTTTAGCGGACTCTGCGGTGATGATACTGCAAAATTAAAAGAAAAATTTAAAAATGCACCAGCGTTGTTTGGCAATCTTTTTGAAAAAATAACAACTTATGCACTTGCAACAATGGAAGAAAACTTAAGAATGAATAAAATTGTTGCGTGCCCAACAGCAGGTTCTTGCGGAATAGTTCCAGCGGTTATTATTGCACTAGCACAAGAAAAAGATGTTACGCAAGAAGATGAAATCAATGCGCTTATTACAGCAGGAACAATTGGTTACATCATTTCCTCAAAAATAGCAATGGCAGGCGCAGTTGCTGGTTGCCAAGCAGAATGTGGAGTAGCTTCAGCAATGAGTGCTGCAGCAGCTGTTCAACTTTTAGGTGGTTCTAATGAACAAATAGTTAATGGCGCAACATTAGCATTAAAAAATATTTTAGGATTAACTTGTGACCCTGTCGGAGGCTTGGTTGAAATTCCTTGTGTGAAAAGAAATGCTTTTTTAGCAATTCACGCAATCACAGCAGCAGAACTAGTTTTAGCAAATGTTGAAAGCAAAATTCCACCTGATGAAGTTGTTGACGCAATGGTTCAAACTGGACAATTAATGTCACCTTTATTAAAAGAGACATCTATGGGCGGACTTGCTACAACAAAAAGTGGAAAAGCAATAAATAAAAATTTAGAAAAATTGTATTTCAACAAAAATTAAGCGGGATTTAACCCGCTTTTTATTTTTCTAAACGATCATTCTTCTCTTTTCAATTATCAAAGCGTCATTCTGAGGCTTATGCCGAAGAATCTCAAAGTCTAGATCACAGTTCTTGCGATATTTCGTTCCACTCAAAATGACAGTTTATTTTTCTTTTTATTTTTCTTTTTCTTTTTCAACTTTTTGTTTAACATCCAAAATCTTTTTTTCTAACGCAATAATGGTAGATGAACTTATTTTGGTATTACACCAACGATAAAATGCCTTTTCTAAACATACTTCTTCTAAAACTTGCATATAACATTCCTTTCACTTACACTCCGATAATTTAATAAAAACATTTTGAAAAAGAGGATTTACTCATTAACAAAATTTATTAAAATTTTTAAAGTTTTAATGAATGAAAAATGTGGTATATTAATAGCATAGAAAAGAAAAAGAGGAAAATTATGGCAAAAGATCCTATCGTTACAGAATTAGAACAATCTTTAATTAACTTTTTAGTAAGCAAACCAGAAGTAGAAACAAAGGTTAATGGCGGAATAAAAAGAGTTAGAGGACTAACCTTTAATATTGACGTTAAAAATCCAAAAAATCCTTCTTTCACAGTGCAAATAGGAATGTGCGAAGCCGTTTTCAACACAGCTAACGGACTAAAAGAAAGAGGAAGTTGCTTCAATATTGAACGTTTTGTTCGTGATTGGTTTGAACGCCCAACAGTTTCCGGAGCAATTGCAAAATATGTACAAGATGCAAAAAATGCAGCTAACGAATAAAGAAGAGTTTAAAACTCTTCTTTTTTATTATAAAAGCCATATTTCTTTCAAAAAATTTTATTAAAATTTGCAAAATCATTTTTGGTTTATAGTATAATTTTTAATATATTCTGATTAAACAAAAAGGAAATAAATATGGCAGTAAGACAAAGACAACATGAACAAGACCCAATGGTTAGACGTACT
>CAZNLZ010000139.1:0-4686 GCA_964574225.1 uncultured Muribaculaceae bacterium
AAGAAAGTTCAAAGTCATTTTGGAATTTTTCTTTTGAAGGATTAAAAAAAACAATTTCAAACACAACTCAAAACCTTGTTAATGATGTTGTTGCTAGTATTGAAGAAGAAGAAGAATTTGATGATTTTATCTTAGATGATATGGAAGATTTATTAATCAAAGCAGATTTAGGCGTTAGCTTAGCATCATCTATTACTGATAAACTTAGAAAACAAACAAAGGTTAAACCTTCTCAAATCAAACAATTTTTAAAAGAAGAATTTTCTTCAATTCTTGAAACCGCAGGTTCTTCAAATTTAAACATTTCTGATAACGAGTTAAATATTTTCTTTATAACAGGGGTAAATGGCGCAGGGAAAACAACACTGATTGCAAAACTTGCAAATAACTTCCGACTATCTGGCAAAAAAGTTTTAGTTGCTGCTGGTGATACATTTAGAGCTGCAGCTGAAGAACAACTTGATATATGGGCACAGCGAGCACAAGTTGATATTGTAAGAAAAGACGGCATAGATTCAGCTGCCGTTGTATATGACGCTATAAAAAAAGCACAAAATGAAAACTACGACATCTTATTAATTGATACTGCAGGCAGATTGCAAAACAAACGTAATCTTATGGAAGAATTAAACAAAGTAAAAGCAGTTATTGATAAACTTGCACCAAATTGTTTAAAAGAAAGTATGCTTGTTTTAGACGCAAATACAGGACAAAACGGTTTATCACAAGCAAAATTATTCTCGGAAGCTGTAAGCCTTACATCTGTTGCGTTAACAAAATTAGACGGCAGCGCAAAAGGTGGCATAATTATTGCAATAGCGAAAGAATTTCAACTTCCTGTAAAATTAATCGGAGTTGGCGAAAAAATAGATGATTTAAAACTTTTCAACCCTAACGACTTTTTAGATGCTCTTTTTGAAAAATAATTAACAAACTAGGCAATTTCATTTCTTCATTTGTTTTACATAAGCAAAAGGAGAAAAGTATGAGTTTAATCAAACCCGGAATTGATTCTAGACATATAATAAGACAAGCAATGAATTCAAAAAGTCTTGCAACCTTAGCGGAAGAAGAAGATACTTATCAAGCAAGAAACGCAAAACAAACAAAATCAACACAATATGCACGTAGAAGCCAATTCTGTCCACAAGACAGAGGAAAATATACAGACAAATCTCCAGAAGAAATTTTTGAAAGAGCTGCAATAAGTACAAAGAAATTACAAGATGGCACTTTAGCTATTTCTGAATATTACAAGCCAGATTTATGGTTAACGTATGAACAATTAGGCATAGATGAACAAAAACTAGTTGCAAATGTAAGTAAAGTTTTGGGCACTTTATACCTAAATGACTCTAGCCTAAAAAGTACAGGCGGAATAAAAGTTGTTCAAGGTGATATATCAATCCCAGCCGATACAAAAATGGAAGATATGAGCTCAATTAAAGAAGTACACGGAAGCATTATCGTCCGCGCAGATTCTAAAAATGAAGCACAAGCACTTTTAAAGAAAATGAAATTCAAACCAAACTTCGTTGGCGGAAAAGTAATTGTTCTACCTAAAAAAATCTAGGCAGAAATAAAATCTAAAATAGCATTGATAAAGGTTAACGGATGAACAGGACAACCTGGAATATACAAATCAATAGGGTATTTTTCTAAAAATGCCCTATTTAATTTTGTAGAGTTTTGGAATACTCCTCCAGAAATAGCGCAAGCACCACATAAAACTACTATTTTAGGGTCTGGGGTTGATTTATAACAATCTTCCAATGCATAAGCCATATTTTCAGAAATTGGACCAGTAATAACAATGCCATCAGCGTGTCTTGGAGAAGCAACAAAATCAATACCAAATCTTCCCATATCAAAGTTTACATTAGAACACGCATTAAGTTCCATTTCGCAGCCATTACAACCACCAGCAGAAACTTGTCTTAATTTTAAAGATTTACCAAAAACTTTTTTAATTTCTTTTCTAACTTCAAAAGCTGTTTTGTTGAATTCTTCTGGATTCATCTCTGGTGTAATAATAAGTTTATTTCGGTCTGTTGAAGCCAATTTATAATAGTTAGAAAACTTTATTGAATTACATTTTCTGGAGCAAGCACCGCAAAATGTACATTTTCCCATATCAATAGATAACGGATTATTAGAAATAGCTCCTGTTGGACAAATGTTTGTATCAACATCAGAATCTGCAATTATAGGAAAACCTCTAAACTGTTCTCTCATCGGCGCATTTGGAATATCTTTTATAAATTGTTGACCTTGATATATTCTTAATTTTAAAGTTTCTAACATAATTTATTCCTTATAAATCATTTCCGCAATATGAAAGATTAAAGCTTTTATTACAAAGCGGAAAATCTGAAATTCCATTATTTCTCACAGCCATAGCTAAAGCAAACCAATTGTTAAAAGATGGGTCTTTTACTTTATAACGAGATAATTTACCTTGCTCATCTGTAATAGCAATGTGAACAACTTCACCACGCCAGCCCTCAGTCATAGAAACAACAAAGCTATTTGCTTGCATTTGAGGAACATCAATTTGAAGTTGTTCACCTTCAAATTCTTCTAATTTTTTCAAGAATTTTTTAATAATATGAAAAGATTGTTTAATCTCTTTATATCTTAAACGAGTTCTTGAATAAACATCACCTTCTGCTTTTATAGTTCTGTTTTTCACATCTTGATACCATTTATCTGGAAAATCAAAACGAGTATCCAAATTAATACCAGAAGCCTTTGCTGCCATTCCAACTAAGCCTAAGCTTTTTGCTTGCTCTACGCTAACAACCCCTGTCTTTTCAAGTCTTGAAGCAACAGTAGGAGCTTGCAACATTGTTTTAATAGTACGTTCTACATCCTCTGAAACTTTATTCAATACAGCAATTATTTTTTCTGATAATTCTTTATCAATATCATAATTTACTCCGCCAGTTGTAATCAGCCCACGACCAAAACGGCTTCCTGATATTTCAAGCATTGTATTAATAATTAATGTTCTTGTCGCGCCAAAAATAGATGCTCCCATTAAATATGCTATATCACCAGCAATTGCACCCAAATCACCAATATGTATCGCACTTCGTTCCATTTCTAATGCAATTAATCTTATTAGTTGTGCTTTATTTGTAACTTCACAATCGCTTAATGCTTCAATAGCATTTGAATAAGCCAAATTGTATGCAATAACGCTATCACCACAAATAGATTCAGCTAATTGATTAGAAGGAGAAGAAATCATCAAATCTTCAACGCCTCTATGTTGCCATCCAAGTTGAATTTCTAAATCATATATTTTTTCACCATGACACATAAATCTAAAATGTCCTGGTTCTATAACTCCAGCGTGAATTGGTCCTACCGCTACTTGGTGGACTTCATCACCTTCCATTTCAAAGAATTTATACTCATTTTTATGATTTCTCATTGGTTTTAACCAAGGATGATTTTTTGGTTCAATACCAAATTCCTCATAAAATTCTCTTTCAAAAACGTGAAAAGCTGGAAGAATTTTCGTAATTGACTCATACTCTTTTGTTCCAATATCAAATAAAGAAGAGGCAATATAAAGTTTGCCATTCTCATCATCTGCTAAAATTACAAACAACTTTGTATTTTCATTTTCCTTTTTACCGAAAAACCCAACAACTCTTTTATTTGCAAGTACGATAGCCTGTCTTAATTCAGCAAAAGGCACAACAGGAATATCAAATATATTTATTCTTTTTTTATTTTCTGTAATTAACCAATTCATAATTAAACTCACAGTCCTAAAATGCTTAATTGCATTAATTCATCTAAATGTAATGGAATATAAATTCCAAGTATAAAAGCAATAACTAAAAGACAAACTTGAGGCACATACATTGCAAAAGTAAGTTCTTTTACTTTTTCTGCCAAAGCATCTTTCTTTTCTTGCGAAACTTCACCATAACTCATGTTTAATACAGCTTTTGCTAGTCCATATAAGATTATTGTTAATAAAAGCAAGAAGAAAATACATAAAATATATTGTTCTTTTAAAAACATAGTACGAACCATTAAAAATTCTGAAATAAATAAAACAGATGGTGGGAAAGCAGTAATGCCAACCATAGACAATATCCACAACCAACCAGTCTTTTTATCAACAGATAAAAGACCTGAAATTTTCTTTATTTTCTTTGTTCCATATATTTCTAAAACATTTCCAGAAGTTAAGAAGAATGATGCTTTAATTAAAGAATGTCCAATTAAATGTATAATTGCAGCAAACATACCTACACCACCAAGTGCGGTACCGATAATTAAAATACCCATATTCTCGATAGAAGAATATGCCAACATTCTTTTATAGTTATTAATATGATATATAAATACAGCAGCCACAAACAAAGACAAAAAGCCCATAACAAGCATCATTATTCTTGCATAACTATCACACCCAGCAGAAACAGTTATATTAAAAACCTTTAAAATAACAAAAAATGCTGAGTTTAAAAGCGTAGCAGATAATAATGCTGATGCAGGTGATGGAGCTTCTGAGTGTGCATCTGGCAACCAAAAATGAACAGGTGCAAGTCCCATTTTTGTACCAATACCAAATAAAATAAATATAAACGATAACTTTAACCAGAAATGATTAAATGTTTTAGCATTCAAAATTAATTCGTTAAAGTTAAGTGAGTTCAAATC
>CAZNLZ010000140.1:0-4667 GCA_964574225.1 uncultured Muribaculaceae bacterium
AAAGTTTTTGAAAGCGAGGATACTAGGTTTATGCGAACAGGAAAAACAAATATTGCTAGAGCAGGGCGGAGTCGAACGAAAGTGAGCGAGCCCGAGGGAGCAATAAACCGCCCGAGCGGAAAAAACGAAAGTTTTTGAAAGCGAGGATACTAGGTTTATGCGAACAGGAAAAACAAATATTGCTAGAGCAGGGCGGAGTCGAACGAAAGTGAGCGAGCTTAATTTATAAATATATAATAATAAAAATCCCCCATTCCTCAGTGGGGGATTTTCTATATTCTATGACAATTATATATTTGCACTAAAAGTTGTTTTTGGTTGACCTTTTCTCATAACTTGGCCGAGTGCATACATTTGTGCTTGATATTTTCTTATTTCTTTTGCTACTTCCCCAGAGAAAACTCTATCATTTTCATCAAGATATTCTACAAATGGGTTAACTGTTATGTCACCGATTTCTTGTTCGACAACTTTTTTAACCTCTTGCATTGTTTTCTTTGGGAGTGTGACGTTAAACCCAAAGGGATTATTTGAAATTATACTTTGTTTTTCTGACATTGCTTTTGTTTCCATAAAAATTTCTTTATACTTTCTTTTTCGGCTAAATTTGATTAAACTTTAATGTTTTTATTTTATTTGTAAAGAAAATCTTTCAGAATGTTACATGCTGTTTATCCTTTTGTTAGAATAGTTTTCATTGAAATTTTGAAAAAAAAGTAAAAATACTAGCAAAAATTTTTTTGACGTTCGTTAAAACGTAGGAAAAGACAAAAAGACCATGATAGATAGAATTTCAACATCAGAGATAAGAATAAAAACAGCCGATAAAAATAATAAACAAAGCTTTAAGGGCGTTGGTTCTGCTGGGCTTGGTTTTTTGCGTGGATTAAACAATAGTCCAGCTCTTGGTGCTTGTGCTGTTGACTTATGTTCTATGGTTATTCCAAGAACGGCAATTGAAATGAAAAATCGTGGTCAACAAGCTGGTATTGAGGCAGCATTTAGAGAGGGTGCAAGCTGTTTGATTCATGCTTGTGTTGGTTTAATTGGTCTTGGTGCAGCTGCTTTGGTTTCTGGTGGCTTTAATAAAGAATTTGGTGTTAAAGCACAAAATATATTTGCAAATCAATCATCTATTAATAATATGGCTGCAATATGGGATGGTGCAGCTAATCAAAAAGAATTTTTTAATACTTTTGCTCAAAACATTACTGGTTTAAGCGGAAAAAGATGGAATGGAATATCTGCAAAAGCTCGAAAAGATGTTGTTGAATCTCTTGTTCAGTTAGCAGAGAAATCAGAAGCTTTAGCAGGTAAGACAGGTGCTGAAAAAACAGCATTAGCTAAAGAAGTCAAAGAATTAAAAAATATTGTTGTTGGTAAAATAACAAAAGATACAGGTGCACAAGCGTCTTTCAAGTTAAAAGCTGTAAGAAATTCTAGTGGTGAGTTGATGAAAGGTGTTTCATCAAGTCTTGGTGAATTAGTTGATAATGCAGTTGTGTTATCAAACTCATTTAAATCAAAACCAAAGGCGGAAATTCCAAAATTTGCTAAATCTTTAATTAAAAATAAAAATGCAGCAACAGCGTTAGGACTTGGAATTTGTGCCGTTCTATGTATGTCTGTTCAACCATTAAATAGATACTTAACAAAGAAAAGAACAGGACAAGATGGCTTTGTTGGTGTTGATAATAAACAAGCAGATACAAGCAAAGGATTTAAAGCAACAAAAACGGCTTTGGGTATTGCTTTCCCAGCGTTTGCAATCAAAACAATAGGCAAGCTTGGTGATTTTTCTTCAAATGTACAGTTCAATAGTATGATTCCTACATTGAACCAATTTAAGTTTTTATACGGTTTAACAATTGGTTCTCGATTTATGGCGGCTAGAGACCCTAATGAATTAAGAGAATCTGTAATTAAAGATACATTAGGTTATACAAACTGGCTAATTTTAGGCGGTGTTGTTTCTAAACTTGTTGCAAGAGGTATTGGTGGTAAAGAGTTAATCAATAACCCAGTTGCTCAAGAAGGTAAAAAAGGTGTTGGCTATGCATTTAAATGGTTAACTCAAGCTTCTGTTAAATCATTTGATGAAGTACTTTTACCAAAAGCAAAAGAAATTACAAAAGATGGTAAAATGATGAAGTTCTCTGAACTTTATAAAAAAGCAGACAAAGCAACAAAAGGCAAAATAGCTAAGATTGCTGGTTCACAAGTTGCTGGATATTTATATTCTGGTGTTGTACTTGGTGTTGGTATTGCTAAGCTTAATATTTTCATCACAAAGAAAATAAATGAAAAAAGAAAAGCAAAGGCAAATATGAATGAAAAAATTCAAAATACACCAAAATTAGAAATGCCAAATACTCTTCAGCTTGCTTCTTCAACAAATAGTATATTCAAAGATTTTAATTAATTTGATATAATCTCGTTATGAGAATATCGTTGAGTGAGAATTTTAATAATTCATTATCTGATGAATTTCGTTGTGCAATTGATGAAGCGGCGCGTATTGCAGAGAAAAAAGGCTATGAGATTTTTTTAATCGGTGGTATTGTCCGTGATTTGATTATGGAAAATCCAATCAAGGATATTGATATTGCTGTTCAAGGCGATGCTGTTCGTTTTGCAGAAGTTTTGGATTTAGAAACAGATTGTGAAATTTTAAATATTCAAGAAAATTTAAGAACTGCAAAAGTTAAATTTTCTAATGGGGTTGAAATTGATTTCGCCTCAACAAGGGAAGAAAAATATTCTGAGTCTGGACGTTTGCCAATTGCATATAATTTTGGATGTGATTTGGAATGTGATATTAAAAGACGTGATTTTACTATTAATACTTTAGCGTTAAAACTGACTGGAGATGAAAAGTATTTATTATTTGATTATTGTAATGGTTATGAGGACATTCAGAATAAAAAAATAAGAATTCTTCATGAAAAAAGTTTTATTGATGACCCATCTAGAATTATTAGGGCATTAAAATTTAAAGAACGTTTTGATTTTGAACTTGAAGAAAATAGTGCTGTTTTAATGCAAAATTATCTTCAAAAAGTAAATGAAAAAATGCCGTTAGAACGTGTCAAAAGTGAATTCAGACAATATTTTCAAATTGAAAAAGAAGGACTGTATGAGCGTTTAATACAATCAAATGCATATAAATTAATTTCTGATAAACCTATTATTTCAATTGATGAATCAAAGTTTGTAGGTTTGTATTCTTATGATTTATTTAACAAAGAGGATAAGTGGTTTATATATGTATTACTTCTTATTGTGAATTCTGATTATGCCCTCAAAAGACTTAATTTAACTGCTTTTGAAAAAAATGTAATTAAAGAGGTTAGGGAACTTCTTAAAAAATCACAGAAGAATTTTGAAGGTAGATATGCTATTTATAATTCTTTTAATAAGCTTTCTGGACTTACTTTATGCGTTTATTACATAATAAGTGACAATCCTGCTGTTACTAAGTTTTTAGAAGCATTAAGAGATATTCGAGTTCTTATTTCGGGAAAAGATTTGATTGATTTGGGATTAATTCCTTCTTCGTATTTCAATAAAATATTTGATAAAGTATTAAAGGAAAAGCTTGAGGGCAAGCTTGTTACGAAGGAAGATGAAATAGCATTTGTAAAACAATTTATAAAAAAAGGAGAGTAAGTTTTACTCTCCTTTTTGATTATTAAACATTAGCTGTTAATTTTGAAGCTTGCTCTTTTAAAGTTTGAGCTTTGTCTGTGTGCTCCCAAGGAACATCAAAGTCAGTTCTTCCTAAGTGACCATATGCTGCAAGTTTTTGATAGAATTTACCACCATTTTTAGCTGGTAAGTTTCTTAAATCAAATTGGTTAATGATTGCGATTGGTCTTAGGTCAAAGTTCTTTTCAACTAAAGTCATAATTTCATCGTCTGAAATTTTGCCTGTGCCGAATGTTTCAACATAGATAGAAACTGGTTGAGCAACACCGATAGCGTAACCTAACTCGATTTCGCATTTTTCTGCTAAGCCTGCTGCAACAATGTTTTTAGCAACATATCTAGCCGCATAAGCTGCTGAGCGGTCAACTTTTGTTGGGTCTTTACCAGAGAAAGCACCGCCACCGTGTCTAGAATAACCACCATAAGTATCTACGATGATTTTTCTACCTGTTAAACCAGCGTCACCTTGAGGACCACCGATAACAAATCTTCCTGATGGGTTGATTAAATATTTTGTTGTTGCATCTGGTTTTAATGCTTCATTTTCGAATACATAATCAATAACGTGTTTAATTAAATCAGTTCTGATGATTTCTTGAATTTTTGTATTATCGTCAGTACCATTGATTACTTCATCATGTTGTGTAGAAAGAACGATAGTATCAATTCTAACTGGTTTATCGTTTTCGTATTCAACAGTAACTTGAGATTTGCCGTCTGGTCTTAGATATGTTAAAAGACCTTGTTTTCTAACTTGAGCTAATCTGTATGAAAGTTTGTGAGCCAAGCTGATTGGTAATGGCATTAATTCTGGTGTTTCGTTACAAGCAAAACCAAACATAATACCTTGGTCTCCAGCACCTAAGTTAGCTGTTTCATCAGCAGAAACTGCTGCATTATTGTCTCTTGTTTCAAACGCTTTATTTACACCACCAGCGATGTCTGTAGATTGTTCGTCA
>CAZNLZ010000141.1:0-4614 GCA_964574225.1 uncultured Muribaculaceae bacterium
CCCAATATTTTGATCCATTTTTAAAACATCAATAATAGAGAAGATGGATAATAAATCTAAAACAATTTCTCTGTAGTTTGTGATATCAGTAACTGGTTTTAGAATTGAAATTTCAAACCAATCTTTCCTTTTTTGCCAATCAAATAGAATACATACCTCTTTTAAAAAAGGAAAAGAAACCCATTCAGTTCTAGAATCAGCGGCAATATTGACATAACCATTTTCAAAAGACATTGTTATTCCTCTGCCTATTGGTCTTTTCTTTAATTCGACCAATCTATTCATAAAAGCAGGTGTTAATAAATATCTTGCTTCAATTTGGTCTGTACCATCAACATTAAAATGTTTTTCAAAAATTGGGTCTTCTAAAATAACATTTCCGTGTTTTTTAATTGACAATCCTTCATCTCTTTTTATAACAGTTTTGCCTGTAAAGTTTTTAAATGATTTAAACCTTATGAATAAACCGCTGAAAATACATTCTGTACGACGGTTTTTACCACTGCCTGTTGTATATTTTAAATTAAGTTCGTACACATTTAAATTAACGCCTTTGTATTCACCCTCAAGACAGTCATCACAGGAAAACCCATTAAACCTATTGATTAAATCTAAAGATTGTAAATACGGTTCTATTTCATTTCGCACAAGGTTTTTATCTGCTATTTTAAAATTCCCAATATAAGATATTAGCTTGGGGAGAACTACTTTTTTTGCTTCATTTTTGTATGATTTTATAATTAAATTTGAAATAAATAATAGCACCGAAACTATTGCAATTTCAATGGTTGGGTCCATTGTTTCTATGCTTATGTATTGTAAGTATAAAAATCCAAATATTGAAACTATAGCTAATATTAGAATTGCAACAATCAAAGAAATATAAACTTTTCTTTTCTGTTCCAATTGTTTTAGGTCTTTTACTATATTTTTTTTGCAATACTTAGTGAATTCAGAAGAAAACACTTTCTTTTGAATATCTTTATAATTATTGGTCATTTGTTAATTCCTATAAATATTGGCTTGCGTTGATTGGATTTTTACTTTCAATATCTGTTTCGAAGAACTCTAGTTCTAATGCTTTACCTGCACAGCTAGCAAATAAACAGCCAGGGAATATTTCAACTGAATTTCTTAAAACTTTTATAGATGAATTATAAAATCTTCTTGCGGCAGCAATGTTTTCTTCTACTTCGTTATATGTTTGCATTGCTTGTATCATTGTTTCATCAGATTTTAACGTTGGATAATTTTCTACATTTACCATTAATGCTTTTAATTGTGTATCTAAAGCAGATTCAGCTTGGAATTTTTCTTTTGAACCAAGGGGTGCTTTGCTCGCTTGACTTCTTAATTCCGTAATTTTCCCGAATAATTCTTGTTCGTGTTCCATAAACTTTTTTGCAATTGTAAGAATATTTGGAATTAGGTCATATCTTTTTCTTAATTGTACATCTATACCAGATAAAGCTTCTAAAGCATTATTTTTGTTTTGTATGATGCCTGCATATAATGAATAAAAATATATTGCAAATACAACTACTATACCACTTAAAATTGAAATATACATGTCCATAGAAAAATCCTTTTCAATTGCCTAACAAAATTATAATACCATTTTTTGTGAAAATTAAACACATAAAAAAAGAGGAGATTATTTTCTCCTCTTTTTTATCGAATTATTATCTTGTTAATAAATCCATTTCTTCTTCAGAAGCATATACGCAATGGCAACCACAATCAACGTGAATAATTTCACCTGTAACGCCAGAAGATAAGTCAGATAATAGGTATAAGCCAGTTTTACCAACATCTTCAAGTGTTACATTTCTTTTTAATGGCGCTTTTGCAACAGCTGCTTTTAACATTTTACCAAATCCGCCAATGCCACTTGCTGCTAGAGTTTTTACTGCGCCTGCTGAAATGCAGTTCACTCTGATACCGTGTTTACCTAAGTTTTCTGCTAAATATCTAGCTGCAGATTCTAGAGCTGCTTTTGCTACGCCCATTACATTGTAATTAGCAACTACTTTTTCTCCGCCAAGATATGTTAATGCAAGAATTGAACCACCCTCATTCATAATAGGTTTTGCATTTCTTGCTAAAGATACTAAAGAATATGAGCTTACGCCCATTGCAATATCCCATCCCTCTTTAGATGTATTGATAAATTCACCCATTAAATCTTCTCTTTGTGCGAATGCAACAGCGTGAACTACAAAGTCAATTTTGCCATATACTTTTTCAAGTTCAGCGAAAACGGCTTTTACTTCGTCTTCTTTTGTTACGTCACAAGACATAATAACTTTTGCATTCATACCTTCTGCGATAGGACGAACTCTTTTTTCCATAACTTCACCAGCGTATGTGAACGCGATTTCAGCGCCAGCGTCATATAATTGTTTTGCAATACCGTATGCGATACCATGAGTGTTAGAAACGCCGAAAATAACGCCTCTTTTACCTTCCATAAGTTTCATAATTGGTCTCCTTATAACTAACCGATGTCTATATTTTACAATTAAAAAACTTTCAATGCAAAAATATTTTACAAGCAGATATACAAAAAAGCATTATACGTCTTTGTTTAGAACATATAATGCTTTTTAAATTATTGTTTCGAGCTGTTATTCTTGTCTGTTATCTACAATTTCTTTAACTTGGTTTTCAAGTTGTTTTTTGTTATGCATTATAGAAGAAATAAATGCGGCAGTTACTATTACAAGACCGACACCGCCTGTTATTACTTCTGGAATTTCTGTTCTTGTACTAATAAACATAATAATTGCTAAGAAACCGATTGCCCAATGAGCTCCGTGTTCTAAGAATAAATATTGTTTTAAAGTTTTCATATCAACCATAAAAATTGTTAGAGAACGTACAAACATAGCTCCTATAGCTAACCCAATTGATATGATGATAATATCTTTACTTATTGCGAATGCACCTAAAACACCATCTAGAGAGAAAGATGCGTCAATTAGTTCTAGATATAAAAATCCAATAAAGCCTAATTTTGCTGTTCCGCCCATTAATGCAGCTTTCTTTTCTGCAATACATTCTAGTAAATTGCTTATGCTATCAATTACTAAATAAAGAACTATACCAGTAAATCCTGCCATCAATACAGCTACTTTTTGTTCTTCTGGAATAAATGTTTGTAAAACCATTAGTGCAACTAATGCAACAACAACATCAATATATTTTACGCAATTCATTTTTTGTAATGGCTTTTCAATACAACCAACCCAATGACATTCTTTTTTATCGTTAAAGAAATAAGTTAAAAATATCATTAACAAGAATGCACCACCAAATGTTACTAATGGAGCGTGTACCAAATGTAAGTAGTGTGCGTATTTATCAACGTCATATACTGCTAGTTTTGCTACACCCATTACTGTTAATCCAGAAAATGCTGCAACAACTAAAATTGGGAATAAAAATCTCATGCCAAATACGGCAATTGCTATACCCCAAGTTAAGAATCTGTGTCTCCACTTGTCATCCATTTTCTCTAGCTTCATTGCATTGATTACAGCGTTATCAAACGATAATGTAACTTCTAAAATTGATAAGAAAGCAACAATAAATAAAGCTAGAAAACCGCTTCCGGGGTGAGAATGCTCAGCCCATATGTAGGCAAGTATTATACCAATTATTGTTACTAAGAATGATCCTCTAAAATACTTCAACATAATCTACCTCAAATATATTTATATTCTTAATTCTATATAAAATAATATTATATTAAATCATACAAAAAGTGGTAATAGAATTATTACCACTTTTGATTATTTGTTTTTAGTGTTTTTCAAACTACAACGTCAAAACTTCTATCAATATCAAAGTCATCGCTTGTAGAACCACCACCGCACATGCGCAAATCACAATCAGATTGTGCAGCTACTCTTGCTTGTTCTGCAAGTTCCTTATAAGCAACCATTAAATTTCTTACAGCATTTGGATCATCTATGTCGCCATAATCTGGGTCGCAATCACTATAATAATTTGTAAAGTAATCATACAATGTATCGTATGCTGCTTTTTCTTCTTTTGTCTTTGGAACTACATTTTGTCCTTTGCCAAAATTTGGCATAGAAAAACCAATTCTTTGAATTTGCATAAATATACCCTCACTTAACACATATAAATTACATTGCTAGAAAACACATAAAAGAATTTTTTTGCTACTTTCTTTGCTTTTTTAATTTAAATTTTAACAATTAAAAAAGGAAGCAGTTTTCTGCTTCCTTTCGAATTATTTTGGGTTCGCTTGGCATAGCCTTTAGCTACCATACAAAAACTAGTCTTGAGCGTGACCAGCTGTACCAAGAACGTTAACCATTTTGTGTTTAACCATTTCTTTTACAGCAGTTCTTCCTGGTCCCATGTATTCACGTGGGTCAAATTTTTCAGGATGTTCTGTAAAGAATTCTCTGATTGTAGATGTCATTGCTAATCTTAAGTCTGTATCGATATTGATTTTAGCAACGCCGTGTTTAGAAGCATATGCTAACATTTCTTCTGGAACACCTTGTGCGTTTGGTAAGTTGCCACCGAATTTATTACATTTAGCAACGAATTCAGCAGGAACTGAAGAAGAACCGTGAA
>CAZNLZ010000142.1:0-4582 GCA_964574225.1 uncultured Muribaculaceae bacterium
CCGGTTTCAACAGAAATCGTTATTATGTGTTTGAGGAATATATTAAGATATTTAGATAAATTTCAACCTTATAAATGATTTTTTTAAACTTTTGTAAAATTTAATTTTCTTTTTCCGTTATGTTTTATATGATATAATGTGAGGTTTTAATGAAAAAAACGAAGAATGCTAGAGTTATAGATTTATTTTGTGGTGTTGGTGGATTAACCTGTGGGCTTAAAAAAGCAGGGTTAAATGTTGTTGCAGGTTTTGATTGCGATGAAACTTGTCAATACGCATATGAATATAACAATAAAGCAAAATTTATATGTGCTGATATATCTAATCTGGACAGTAAAGAAATTGAAAAATATTATAACGATAAAGATTTAAAAATATTAGTCGGATGTGCACCTTGTCAAACCTTTTCAAAACAAACAAATAAATATAAAGACAGAATCCATGATAAAAAATGGACTCTACTTAATTATTTTGCAGAACATATTAATAATATAGAACCCGATATTATATCTATGGAAAATGTTCCTGAGCTTGTAAAATTTGATATTTTTGAAAATTTTAGAAACAACTTAATTGATAAAGGTTACTACGTTTCGTATCAAATTGTCAATTGTAGCGAATATGGTCTACCTCAAAAAAGAAAAAGATTAGTACTCTTAGCTTCAAAATTAGGTAAAATTTCATTGATTAAACCTGATACAAAAATAAAGAAACGGACAGTTCAAGATGTTATTGGGAATTTACCCCCTCTTAAAGCTGGAGGTATTGACCCGAATGACCCACTTCATAGATGTCCAAAATTATCAGAAATTAACATTGAAAGGATTAAACAATCAAAACCTGGCGGAACATGGCACGATTGGGATGAGTCTTTATTATTAGAATGCTATAAAAAGCCTTCAGGTGAAACTTATAGTTCAGTATATGGCAGAATGCGCTGGGACAGACCTTCTCCTACAATGACAACTCAATTTTATATCTATGGTACAGGGAGATATGGACATCCCGAACAAAACAGAGCTCTTTCGCTTAGAGAAGGGGCTATATTGCAAACTTTTCCACGCAATTATAAGTTTACAAGAAAAGGTGATACTATTACTTACAAAGTTCTTGGACGACAAATTGGAAATGCAGTTCCCGTGGATTTGGGTAAAATTATCGGATTATCAATACAAGAACATATTAAAAATCTATAATATTTCAATTAGATTCATTAATTCACTCTTATTTTCATCCTCTGTTTTGCATACATAACCGAGTTTTTTGCATATTTTAAGAATCCTATCAACAAAAACATTGACATCTCTTTGAGTCATTAATATTTTATCATCTTCTTTTTTTGAGTTATGCCATTCTCTTCCGTCATTTAAAGGTGCCTCAGGACTATAATCATTTATATTAAAAATTGAGTAATCACTTTTTGTAATCCAACCTGCTCCAACTTCTAGTAGACATCCCCATTTTTTAGACATAGTCTCACTTGTAACATATATGACATATATTTTTTTTGAGGACATACTATCAACAAAGAATTTTTCAAGATAATCAAAAACCTTTTGGTTAGAAGGTATATGAGTTTTTGTATCATCGTTATTTGTATATATAATATCTCTTAATGGAACGTTATTGTATTCTAGCATGTGACAAATAATATCTGCTAAAGGTTTATCTTTTTTTGTTTGACTTATTAATATTTTTCTTTTTTCTTCATCAATTTGTTGCTTTAAACCAATTGCTTTTTGAAATTTTTTAGTTTTCTCTTCGACAATTGTTTTTACTTTCTCTATAGGTACATTTGTTTGTAGACCTTCTATTTCCTTTGAAATTTCGTCCGAGATTTCATTATTGTAGTTTTGTACTTCTATGATTAATTGTTGTTCTTTTTTCTCTAACTTTTCAGATTTTTCTTTCATTAAAGCATCTTTATTGAGCGATGCATATTGAGTCCTCATGCCAGCAACTTCTGCCAATAATTTTATAGCTTCATCTTTTACAATTTCATATCTTTTATCATCTGTTCTATAACCTTGGCGATTACTCAACGCCATATCAGGCAATGAGGTTTCCTCAAATAAATCAACGTGTAACTGCCCAACTACATAGACTTCATTCAATTTATTTTTACCTATTATAGGAATAATATTAAACTCGCCTAATTTATTATTCGCAAATAATGATATGAAGTTGTCAGGAAAATCTGTATCAAGTGCGCTCTTTTTGCCTTTTGTTGAACGATATACACCAAGCCACCCTTTAATTTCAAGTGTGTACTCTTGTAAAACACCATCGCGATTATATAATTTCAACTTGTGAGTTATAGAATCTTGTTCTTTAAATAACTTGTCAGAAAAAGGTCTTCCTTCAAAATCATTTTTGAAAAAAGTTTTTAAATACTTAAATTCATCACCAATTAATATAACAGCCCCTAATTGTTTAATCATTTCTGAATCAAAATTATCAATTATTATAGGGGGTTCATCATCAACAATAATATGTATTTTAAAATTTTCATCAACCAAAGGGAAAATTTTTAATAAATTCTTTTTAATAGATTCTTTGGTTTTATTTAAAGTATATTCCGGTGATTTCATTGAAATTGAAGTGCCATGTTCATTAATTTTTTCAAATATAATATTTCCTTCTGATATTGGGCGCAATCTTCGCGTGTCATCAGGCACTTTTCTAGATAAAATAAAACCAGACTTATCTCCATTTTTAATAGTTTTTACCCAAACTTCTTTTGATACAGATAATGCGGCCAATTTACCGACACCCTTTCTCCCCATTTTTCTTCTATGCAAGTCGTCGTTGGTGTATGTTTCTGCTTCTGTTCGTCGAGTTTCCTTAGCAACATTTAGATATTTTTCAATGTCCTCAGGGTAACTCATTCCATTGCCATCGTCTTCGACAATTATTTCACCTTCTCTAGAAATTATATAAACATTTCTAGCACTTGCATCATAAGCATTAGCAATTAATTCTGCTAGAACATAATAAATGTTGGTATATAAATTAGGTCCCAACAATTCCAATATTCTTGTATCAACAGTTATTTTATACTCTTTTTCATTTGGCATACAACACCTCTATCCTTCATTCTAGTTCTTTTACTTTTTTCATACAAGATGTCTTAACAAAACTTATTACTACATTTTGCAACAGTTAACAATGGTTCATGAACAAAAAATTCACAGTTATTAAAAACAGTTTATAAAATTGTTATGGCATTAGATTATTAAGTAAAGTTCTTAATTTACTCTTTCATGTCATAATAAATTCATGGAAGAATTTTTCAAATCAATTTCAAATAGGGAATATGCAACATTTTTTATAGTTGCTTCATTCTTTTTATATTTTTTTATAAAATCTGCAGATACAAGAAAAGCCATGCTAGATATTCTAAAAACCTTATTTGGTTCAAAACTCATTTTACTTTTTGCTTTTCCGTTTATTTATCTTGTTTTAATAACTTTTACAATGTACAAATTAAGCATTTGGGATATCTCTCTATTAAAAGATAGTATTCTTTCTCTTTTTTACGGAATGGTTGTTGTTGGAAAATCTATTAGCACTGATAATTTGTCAAACTAATGTACAAAGAATATTTTCTTAGTTATATTTCCTTCACATATTTATTTGAATTTGTAATTGGAACATATGATTTCAATTTTTTTGTTGAAATCTTGTTTGTTTTATTTGTATCGTTACTATTATTAACAAATACATATTTAGAACATCAGAAAGATGCTCCACAAAATACAAAAAAACTTTTAAATAATACTTTAGCATTTATAGGCTTTTTTGTCGTTTTACACTGTTTCCGTTCTTTTTGTATTTCTCCTGAAAGAATTTTAAATTTACACTCATTACAAGTTCTTTGGCTGCCAATTATATATGCTATTGCATTAATTCCGTTATGTTACTTTATCTGGATATATTGTAAATATGAAAGTATGCTATGCAGTTTATTCGTTGTAAATAGTAACTTGAAATACAATATTTCTAAAATTTTTATAGCATTTAAAACTTTTAGATTATGTGGCGTAGATATTGAAAGATTAAAGCTTTGGCAACACTTTTTTCTATTAAACTATAAAAATTATAATAAGACTCCTAACATCGATGAATTTATAGCAGAATTTAAATTAAGATATACAAAAATTAAAACAGATAATTTAGAAAATGAAATAGATATCACCACTGCTCTTGATTTTATGTCACAATCGAATTATCCAAAAGTTAGCTATAAGTATGTTGCTTTTTCTGACGGTTTCGGTAATTACCAAGCTCTTTCATATAATAAACAAAATTCTTCAAAGTATTATTGCATAAACGGTAATCAGCAAAATCCTCAACTATTTATTTTGTATGATTTTGTATTAAATATTCAAAATTTGGATAATGAAATAATGACTTTTGAAAATGATTGCCAAATTTTGCATTACAAAATATTTACCAATAAAATGAATAAAAAATACCGTTCAAAAATAAAAAAATTAAAACCTTTCAACTACTCTCAAGGTATTTACAATATAAGTTTTTTAATAGATAAAGATGTAAACGATAGAATTTTGTCATTAAC
>CAZNLZ010000143.1:0-4521 GCA_964574225.1 uncultured Muribaculaceae bacterium
CGAATGGTGGGGAGAAGGTTTTACTGAATGGACAAATACCAAACCTGCCAAACCGTTTTTTGACGGACATTATCAACCGCATGAGCCGCATGACGATATTGGCTATTATGATTTATCAGATGTGAATGTGATGGTTAAACAATCACAAATGGCTAAAAAATATGGAATTTATGGTTTTTCCTATTATTACTATTGGTTTAATGGTAGAAAATTGATGGAAAAACCATTGGAAAATATGCTAAATACTCCAGATGTGGATATACCTTTTTGTTTATTTTGGGCGAATCATAATTGGACTAGAAGTTGGGACGCCGGTAATAAGGAAATTCTTCTTGAACAGACTTATGATGAAAATACTCATGAAAAATTTATTGATGATTTAATTCCTTATTTTCAAGATAAACGATATATTAGGATTAATAACAAGCCTTTACTACTCATTTATCAGGCGGATCAAATACCAAATCCTAAACAAGCTGTAAAATGCTGGAGAAAATATGCTAGAGAAAAATATGATTTAGATTTGTATCTTGTTTCTACTCAACAAAACAATTCTTTACCACCAAATATTTTGGGCTATGACGCGGTTCTTGAAAGTGCTCCAAATTATACAGCGGGTTTTACCTCTATATTAGAACAAGCCAAAAAACCTCAACTTCCAAATGATGTTGAAATGACTTTTTATGATTATTTAAAAAATATAATGTATTATATTTTGTCTCCTAAGCCTTTATATAAAAAGTTTGGTTGTGTCTATCCTATGTGGGATAATACCGCAAGACGTAAAAAGAAATTAGCTTGGATGTTTTACGGTGCAACTCCTGAATTATTTAAAAAATTTCTAGTTGAAATGACTTTAAAAACAATAAGATATTTTAAACCAGAAGAACAATTTCTTTTTATTAATGCTTGGAACGAGTGGGCTGAAGGAACACATCTTGAGCCTGATAAAAAATATGGATATGCTTATTTGGAAATTTGTAAACAAGTTTTTGATATGGATAAAAATATGCTTAAAATACAAGGATTTTCTAAAAAAGAAAAAAGTTGTTATTTAAAAAATCTAAAAACTTTTTTTACAAAAGAAATTAAACCCTTTAAAAAATACAAAATACGAAATAAAAGAATAATGACATTTTGTGGTTTGCCATTTTTCGTATATAACAAAAGAAAGGGCTCAAATGATTAAATTCCTAGATTTACATAAAATAAATGAACGTTTTAGAGAAGAAATTGATGCTAGAATTAAAGATGTTCTTGATTCTGGTTGGTACTTGTTAGGGAAACAAGATAAAGAATTTGAGAAAAACTTTGCTCAATATTGTGGTGTGAAACACTGTATTGGATGTGCAAACGGACTTGATGCACTAAATCTTGTCATTAAAGCATACGGCTTCGGCGCAGGTGATGAGATTATTGTTCCGGCAAATACATATATTGCATCAATCCTTGCAATATCAGAAAACGGCTGTACTCCTGTGCTTGTTGAACCTGATATAAATACATACAATATTAATCCTGATTTAATCGAAGAAAAGATAACAAATAAAACAAAAGCTATTATGGTTGTCCACCTTTATGGACAAGCTGTTCAAATGGATAAAATTTGGGCTTTGGCTAAAGAATATGATTTGAAAATTATTGAAGATTCTGCCCAAGCACACGGTGCATTATATCAAGATAAAAGAGTTGGCTCTTTAGGTGATGCAAGTGGTTTTTCGTTTTATCCTGGAAAAAATCTTGGATGTATGGGCGATGGTGGTTGTGTCACAACCAATGATGACGAATTAGCCAAAAAAATCAGAGCTATTGCAAATTATGGTAGTGATTACAAATATCATCATATTTATAAAGGTGTAAATTCACGTCTTGATGAAATCCAAGCAGGGATTTTGGATGTAAAGCTTCCGTATCTTGATAAAGATAATGAACGACGTAGAGAAATAGCCAAATATTATAGGGAAAATATTAAAAATCCTAAGATTATTTTACCAAAAGCTTATGATGAAAAAGCACACGTTTGGCACGTTTTTGTTGTGAGAACATATGATAGAAATGCTTTGCAAAAACACTTAGAAGATAACGGAATCCAAACAAATATTCATTATCCAACAGCACCACATAAACAAGAATGCTATGGTGAATATGCTAATTTATCTTTGCCAGTTACGGAAAAAATTCATAATGAGGTAATGAGTTTGCCAATATCTCCTGTTATGACTGATGAAGAAATTAAAAAGGTTGTTGAGGTTGTAAATGAATTTTAGTGCTGAAGAATTTGATTTGGTTTGTTCGTTGGGGGGGGGGATGTGCCGCTGCCCACAATTTAAGATATAGAAATCTTAGATTCTGTGCATTACCTTTTGATTGGACTTATTTTACTAATGATGAAGCGATTTATATATTGGCAAATAATTTTAAAAATGGATTCAAGAATTATATGTTAAAAGAAAACTTAAAAGAACTTCCTCAAAATCTTTCACATAAAGATAAAATTCAATATGAAGATACTTTCGCAAAGCTTATATGGGCTAATCATTTTTCTATGCCTATAAATAGCGAAAATGATTCTTATGATGTTATTAAAGCAAAATTTGATAGAAGATTTAAACGATTGATTAATTTAATTCAAGATTCAAATAGAATCTGCTTTTTGTTTTCTACAAACTATCCTGTTCGTTTTGATTCTATAAATTATTTATATAATGAATTAACGAATTTATACCCTAGTAAATTTTTTAAGATAAAAGTTTTATCGTTTAACTCCGAGAAAAATGAGATAATCACAAATGAAAATATTGAACTTTGTAGATATACTAGAGATTTAAATTATTATGATTATACTAAAACGAATTATGAATGGGCATTTTTAGACGATATTAAATTATCTAAATTATCTAAAAAAATAAGAAATAAAATTAAGTTTGAAGCTTTTGGTTATAGATTTAAATTGGAATGGAGAAGAAAATGAACCCCCGTGTTTCAGTATTGATTCCTGCATATAATCATGAAAAATATGTTCAAGATACTATAAAATCAATAATTGAACAAACATATAAAAATATTGAACTTATTGTTATAGATGATGGTTCAAAAGATTCTACTTGGCAAAAAATTCAAGAAATGAAAGATGTGTGCGAAAAACGTTTTGAAAGAATACATTTTGAAACAAAAGAAAATGAAGGAACTTGCAGGACATTAAATAAATTATTATCTCTCGCACAAGGTGATTACGTTTATATTATTGCTTCTGATGATTTAGCAAAAACACAAGCTATTGAAAAAGAAGTAGAATTTTTGAAAAATAACGTAGATTATGCATTAGTTGTTGGTGACAATGAATTTATCGATGGAAATAGTCAAATTTGTTATTGGGATAAAAACGAAAATTTAGTTTACAGTAATAAAGAAGCAAAATATACTACCTTCTCAACCTTTTTACAGGCTGATAGAAACATTAATTTTGTATCCGAATTATTTGGAACATATAAAACCTTATTTTTAAATAATTATATTCCTAATGGATATTTAATTAGAAAATCTATTTTTGTCCAAACTGGCTTTTTTACTTCTGATGCGCCGTTAGAAGATTGGTATTTAATGTTACAAATTTCAAAATATGCGAAGATGAAATATTTAGATGAAATTTTATTTTCATACAGGCAACACTCAACAAATACAATTAAAGATACAGAAAAAATATCATATATGACTAAAAAAACTCGTCAATATGAAGAAAAAATACTAAATGAAATTGATGAAAAAATGGTTTTCAAAGAAGTTGTAGATATTAAAAAATATGGTTTATGCTATAAAAAACAAGGAATACCATTTTTCTTTCAAATATTGTCGTATAAAAAAATAGAGGGCAGTAAATATAAGATTATAATTTTTCTTGGAATAAAGGTAAATCTTAAGTCAGAGTAAAAATTCTAAAAAGGTAACATAATGGAAAAATCACTTGATGAATTGTTGAATGAGGCTACGGAGATTAGCGAAGAGCGTCAACAAAAAATAAAAGAAAATGCTATTAAAACAGCAAATGAAATATTAAAAGAAATTACAACAAAAAAGGATGAGTAAAATCATCCTTTTTAATTTATATTTTTGAAGCAAATTCTTGAATTGTTTCTAGTGCCCTTTTTGCAAGAAGTTCGTTCTTCATTTTTTTGTTTTTACGCACTTTTCTATCCATTTCCATTTCTGCCAATATTCCCCAGTTTGAGTTAATTGGTTGGAAAGATGTGTGACCTTCAAATGTTATATAGTGCGTCAAAGCACCTAAAATAGTTTCTTGTGGAAGTTCAATAAGTTCTTCGTTTGCAATATATTTTGCCATATTTATACCGGCAATCAATCCAGACGCGATAGATTCTGTATAACCTTCCGTTCCTGTGATTTGCCCTGCAAAGAATATGTTTTTATTCTTTCTAGATTGAAGCGTTGGGGTTAATGACTTTGGACTATTTATAAATGTGTTTCTATGCATTACGCCATATCTTACAATGTTTGCATTTTCTA
>CAZNLZ010000144.1:0-4503 GCA_964574225.1 uncultured Muribaculaceae bacterium
TATTAAAGCGTTTTTATTAATTATATTATTCATTGATAATCCTTCCTCTATATTTTGCAATTGCAGCAACGTCTTTGTCGCCACGACCTGATAAACAAACAATCATTATCTCATCTTTTTTCATTGTAGGTGCTAGTTTTTTAGCATAAGCAACAGCATGAGCACTTTCGATAGCTGGGATGATACCTTCAACTTTAGACAAGTATTCAAAAGCTTCAACTGCTTCATCATCTGTAACTGGAACATAATTTGCTCTGCCTATTGAATGAAGATAAGCATGTTCTGGCCCAATTCCAGGATAATCAAGACCTGCAGATATAGAATACACAGGAGCAATTTGACCATGTTCATCTTGGCAGAATATTGATTTCATACCATGAAAAATTCCAATACTACCTTTTGTTATTGTTGCTGCGTGTTTTTCTGTATTAACGCCATGACCAGCTGCCTCACAACCAATTAATTTAACATCTTTATCATTAATAAAGTTATAGAACATGCCCATTGCGTTACTTCCGCCACCAACACAAGCCATAACAACAGATGGAAGTTTACCTGTTTCAGATAAAATTTGTTCACGAGCCTCAGCACTTATTACACTTTGGAAATCACGAACAATTGTAGGGAATGGATGAGGTCCCATTACAGAGCCTAAAACATACATTGTATCTTCTGTACGTTTCGCCCATTCTGTCATTGCTTCATTTACAGCGTCTTTTAGTGTTTGAGTACCAAATGTAACAGCGTGAACTTTTGCACCTAATAGTTCCATTCTATATACGTTCAAAGACTGACGAACTGTATCTTCAAGTCCCATAAAAATTTCACACTGTAAGCCAAGCAACGCAGCCGCCGTTGCAGTTGCAACACCGTGTTGTCCTGCGCCAGTTTCAGCAATAACTCTCTTTTTACCCATATATTTAGCTAATAGTACTTGCCCTAAAACGTTATTAATTTTGTGTGAACCTGTATGGTTTAAATCTTCACGTTTAAAATAGATTTGAGCACCACCCAAATTTTCTGTCATGTTCTTTGCAAAATACAATAAAGACGGACGATTAGCATATTTATTTAATAAATCATTTAATTCTTTTTTGAATGTTTCGTCATTTTTATAGTGTTCATAAGCTTTTTCAATCTTTTTTATTTCGCCCATAAGAATTTCTGGTATATATTGCCCACCAAATTCTCCAAACTTTGTATTACTCATTATTATTTATTCCTTTTCTTAATTTATAGCATAGCAAAAAGTTGATTTTTGTACGAGACAAAAACCAAAAACCTATGTCAACAAACGTAATTTTAAAAGACTAGAATCTGTCTATACGATTGTCAACCTTTATAGGACACCACGCCCAAGCCTTTGTAGTAAGGTTCAAAACTTCTTCAACAAAATTAAAAATATCAACTATTATATTCATATTATTTAACTTCCTCTTACTCTGCTTTTTGGGTTGCTTTGACATTTTAACTCTAATTTATTATTTTGGCTAGTGTTAACTTTACATTTATTAAAATTTTATTTCGCAATCTTAAAAATAGCCTTCTTAACCCATTTTTGTTCGTTTACAGATAACGCTGGCATATGAGCATCCTCAGGATAAAAGATTAAGAATGTTTTATTATCAGCCTTTAATTTATCAACTTCACCATCTAAAAACATCACATCTTTCACTTCATCATATTCTTCTGTTACAGTTGTTTTTCCAATATTTGTATAACCCATATACTCTTCACCAACCGCAAGAACTTGAATATCAATATACTTTTTATGAGCTTCTAATTTTTGTGCTGGCTTTGTTTCATATTCTTGAAGATTAAAAAATACTTCTTCCCCACGCAATTCATGACGTCCACACGGAATTGTAGATATGTCATTTTCTTTTAAGAAATCGAACACCAATTTAAAATCTTTATGTAAAGAAATATATTTTTCTGCATTTGCTAAAGAATCAATAATCATAATAAAACCCCACACCATACTTCTAAATTTCTACACATAATGTAACACACTTTTTTACATTTGTTAAATAAAAAGGCAATTCTTAAAGAGAAAAAAACTTTATATAAACATAGGGGACGATAGATAGTTTTTTTCTTACGGAGAAGATAATGAACGAACAACAATTAAACGTGGTTTTGGGGACAATAAGTGAACCTGTAAAAAATAAGTACATGACACCAACACGAAAAGAAGTTGCAGAAATTCAAAGAATTATGAGAATCTTCGCTATAAACGAAGAACAAAAAAATAAACACTTAATGTTATCAATTAAAAACTTAGCAACTATGAAGATTGTGTTTAGCAACAATTAATTAGTCTTGCTATGATACGCTTGCGGATATGTATATTGCTCGGTAAAACCGATTGCATTATACATACTAACAGCGGATATATTATCAGAATCACAACTTGCATTTAATTCTTTTAGCACCCAACCGCCAGTAATCGCGGAAGTTAAAAGATTATCTACAAGTTGTTTTAGTAACATTTTACCGAATCCATAGTTTCTGTGCTTTTTTAATATAGCAACAATAGGAACATTAGCTATTTTAGCATTTGTTAGATTTGCAAAACAAAAACCAACTGGGCGTTTTTTATACAATAAAACTTTTGTAATACCAGGTAAAAACTGCCCATAAACATTATCTGTTATTTTTTCAACAATATCTTTACAGCCTTTTACTGTTGTAAAACGACTATCAAATAAAGCGTCAGAAGATTCTTTAAATGCCTGATGAATTACATCTGCTGCTTCTTTAAAATATACTGTTTTCCAATTAGTTATTGAATAATCAGTTGGAAGTTTTGGAACATATATTTCCTTTGTTTTATTAATAGCTGTAATGTCTGTCAAATTAAACGCCATTACAGATGTATTAACTGTTTTAAATCCAAATTTAGTTATTTCTGGAGCAAAAGAAGCTTGTTTACCTAACATTGGGTATGTAACAACTTTTTCTCTCATCAAATGTTTGTTTAATTCAACAAACTTTTCCAAAAGAAGTTTTCTTTTTGCATTTATATTTTCATTACCAATACAGTGGATAATATTTAGCTCTAATGATTCAGAAATTATTGTTGTATAAACCAAAAAACCAGTTGGAATATCATCTTCAAATAGAATTAAACAATTCAATAAACCATCTTCAACACTTTTGATAAATGGTTCGTATTCAAGTGGTGCAAGCTCAAAATTATAATCATTTACAGCATTTTTCTTGAAATCATTGTAAACGCCAGAAAAAATTCTTTGATATGCACTGTTATATGGTTCTACTTTGTATATTGTTATATTTGCCATTACTATTCTCTTTATAGATCGATTAAGTGTTCCATTTTATCGACTTTAGTTTGTATGTATTTTTCATTATATTCATTAAGCGGTGTTTTTAGAGCCACTCTATCAACAACTTCCAGACCATAACCACTTAATGCAACTATTTTTGTTGGATTATTTGTTATTAATTTAAACTTAGTGTATCCTAAATCTCTTAAAATTTGGGCGCCAATACCATAGTTTCTTAAATCTGGTTGAAAGCCCAAAGAAATATTTGCTTGAACAGTATCTTGTCCATTTTCTTGAAGTGCATAAGCTTTGATTTTATTAACCAAACCAATGCCACGACCTTCGTGACCACGAATATAAACTAAAGCACCCTTGCCATATTCTTCAATTAATCTTAATGCTGATTCTAACTGATTTTGACAATCACATCTTCTAGAATGGAAAATATCACCAGTTAAACATTCACTATGAACTCTAACCATAGGAACTTTATCAGTGCCATCATCTTTAACAATAGCAACTTGATCAACACCACCAAGTTCATTTGTATAGCCATAAACTTGAAAATCGCCAAAATCTGATGGCAATTTAGCAACTGCCTCTCGTTTCATAAACATTTCTTTTTGTAATCGATACTCAATTAACTGAGCAACTGTTACAAACTTTAAGCCGTGCTTTTTAGAAAATTCAACCAAATTATCACGACGGGCCATTGTTCCATCTTCATTAACAATTTCACAAATAACAGCAGCCGGTGTTAAACCTGCTAAACGAGCCAAATCTACAGAAGCTTCTGTATGCCCAACTCTTTCTAAAACACCACCAGAACGTGCTATTAATGGGAAAATATGCCCTGGACGAGATAAATCTGCACTAACTGCATCATTTGCAATTGCAACTTCAATTGTTTTAGCTCTATCAAAAGCACTTACACCTGTTGTTACACCAAATTTTCTATCCGCATCAATACTTTGTGTAAACGCAGTGCCCTTTGGGTCTGTACTATGGCTAACCATTTCAGACAATCCAAGTTGCTCGGCTTTTTCTCTTGTTAAAGCCAAACAAACAACGCCCTTGCATTGAGAAATCAAAAAATTAATAACTTGAGGTGTGGCAAATTGAGCAGGAATAATAACATCGCCTTCGTTTTCTCTATCCTCATCGTCAGCAACTATTATTGGTCTTCCATTCTTAAAATCTTCAATAGCTTCTT
>CAZNLZ010000145.1:0-4495 GCA_964574225.1 uncultured Muribaculaceae bacterium
CAGGCGGTTTAAAGAAAACTTTAAATGCGTTTGATTTAATTATTTTAGGGATAAGCGCAATTATTGGTGCTGGTATTTTTGTAATGATAGGTTCTGCAGTAATTGGTACAACAGAACGCGTTGGTGCAGGTCCAGCATTAGTAATATCAATTGCGATTGTTGCAGTTGCTTGTATATTTCCAGCATTATGTTATGCGGAATTCGCTTCAATGATACCAGTTTCAGGTAGCGCATATATTTATACATTCGCCACAATGGGTGAATTTGCTGCTTGGATGATGGGTTGGGTATTAATGCTTGAATACGCAATCGGTACAATTGCTGTTGCATCAAGCTGGACAGGATACTTAATAAAATTGTTTGAAGGCTTCCCATTCTTACCTGAAATAATGAGAAATCCACCAGTCTGGCTCATTAATGATTATCAGACTGCACTACAAACAAACCCTGACGCAACAATCCCTACATTCTTAGGGTTACCAATTTGCTTTAACTTACCAGCAATGTTCATCATTACAGTAATTGCATTGATTTTATTAAAAGGTATGCAAGAATCTGCTAATTTTGCCAAAATAATGGTATTTGTTAAAGTTGCTGTAATTGGTTTATTTATCATCGTTGGAGCTTTCTATGTTCGTCCTGAAAACTGGACTCCATTTGCTCCATTCGGTATTAAAGGCATATTGATGGGCGCATTTGCAATTTTCTATGCATACATTGGATTTGATGCTATTTCAACAGCGGCAGAAGAAACAAAAGACCCACAAAAAAACTTACCAATTGGTTTAATTGGCTCATTATTAATTTGTTCAATCATATACGCATTAGTTACATTTGTTTTAACAGGTATGACTTCAATAGACAAAATCGACCTAGCAGCTCCTATCGCTGCAGCAATGAGCGCTGTTGGACAAGATTGGTATGCTGGTATTATTTCTATCGGTGCTTTAGCTGGTTTAACATCAGTTCTTCTAGTTCTTCAATATGGTACATCTAGAATTTTATACGCTATGGCTCGTGATGGTTTCTTACCGCCAATTATGAAAAAAGTTCACCCTAAATTCCAAACACCATGGGTAATTACAATCATTTCAACAATATTAATGCTATTAGGTTCATTATTTATCAATATGCAAGTTGCAGCTGAATTGGCAATCTTTGGTACATTCACATCATTTGTAATTGTATGTATTGGTATTTTAATCTTAAGAAAAACAGAACCAGATAGACCAAGACCATTTAAAGTACCTTGCTGCCCTTGGTTCCCAATCATTGGTATCGTTTTCTGTTCTGGCTTAATGTTTGTAGCTTTGAGAGAAGTTAAAACATCAGCCTTCTTGTTCCCACTATGGCTTGTAATTGGTATCGCTATATACTTTATGTATGGCTACCACAGTAACAGAAAACAAATTGCATTAAAACTTCAAAAAGTTGAACAAGTAAAAGAAAAAGAAATAACAAACAAATAAATTAAAAGGAGCGAATTAATCGCTCCTTTTTTAAAATACTTTTGAAATAATTGGCTGACGATATTCTGCTGAATTAATAGAGTGAATATCTGTTATCACAGAAGGTGGAATTATATGCCATTTAAATACAGCACAATGTTGTTTCCAGAAGAATTTATTAATCCATTCTTTCTTTTGTTCAATAGATAATTCATTATTCTTTTCATAATAAAATTTATGATTCATTAAATCATCAAACCCATAGCCATGATTTTCAACATACCAAATAATTTCATCCAAGAATGGATAAGGCATATTGTCTTCTTCCGCACAAACTGTTTTACCTGTTTTTGAATTAATTTTTAATTCTGCGCCAGGAGGTTTTTCTAAAATAGATTGAGAAATAGCATTTTTTTCTTCTCTATATTCATTTAAAAAATGCCCCAATGCAAAAAGCTTTGTTTTAGTAATATCAGCTAGAGGTGCAAACCCACCAGACATATCACCATTAACAGTTGCATAGCCAATATATGCTTCTGATTTATCACTTGTTGCAATAGGAAGCATTTGCTTGTGTTCGTTTGCTATACTCCATAAAATAGTTGCTCTTGTACGTGCTTGCAAGTTTTCCATTGTTGTAGATTTTTCACACTTTTCTGCACTAACTTGTCCAAAAGCAATATCAAATAAGTTTTTTGTAGCATCTAAACTTTCAGCTAAAGGAAGTTCAAAAAAACAAATTCCTAAATTTTCAGCTAAAATTCTAGCATCATCTTTGCTTTCTTTAGAAGTAATCTTACTTGGAAGAGATACGCCATATACATTTTCTTTGCCTAATGCATCAACTAATAAAACAACACTAATAGTTGAATCCAGCCCACCAGACAAGCCCAAAACAGCTTTTTTAAATCCATTTTTATTGAAGTATTCTCTAATGGCTAAAACAACGCTTTTATATGTACGCTCTAAATCATTTGTATAATCTAAGTTGAAATTATTTACATCAACTTCTTTTTCCATGCCAGCAGGTAATGGTTCTATGTTGGCTTTATAGTCTTGCGCAATAACAATATCTTCTTCAAATGTTTTTGCTCTAAGAGTTAATTCACCATTTGAATTATAAATTCTTGATGAACCATCAAAGACCTTGTTATCACCATAACCAATTTTATTTACATAGATTACATTGGCATTTTTTTCTTTAGCCAAATTTGAAAGATAATTATTTCTTCTGTATTCACTGCCTGTTTTTGATTCACTGCAAGCAGGAATAATAATTGTTGAAGCATTATAATCATTTTCTGAGTTTAGAGTGAAAGTTTCATCACCAACAGTAAAAATAGAGTTACTATCTTTTGTAAGTTTGCAAAATTCTTCACCGTCATCCAAGCAAGAAAAATAGCTTTTTCCATTTTCATCAACACAACCAACAATCGCCATTATTTTATCGTTTGTTAATTTCGCAAGTTCTTTAATTGCTTCATTTTGTTTTTTGATAATAGAAGAATGTCTTAAATGAATATCACCTAAAGGATATCCGCAAAGTACAAATTCTGAAAAAACAATCAAATCAGCATTTTGCGAAACTGCATTTTTAATGCAATCAGATATTTTTTGTGAATTATTTTTAATATCACCTGCAACAGTATTAATTTGTGCTAAAACAATCTTATTCATAACTTAATTATATTATTTAGAAAAAAATAGTAAAGAAATTTTTAATTTTGAGCATTTTCTCTTAAAAATGATACATTTTTGCTTAAAAGTAGCATTTTAACGAAAATTGCATTCAAAAAGTGACAAAATTGTTAAATTTTTAATGCATTTTTCATAAAACAACAAAAAACGACTTGTTTTTTATAGTTAATATTATTATAATAAGAAAGTCGAGAAAAAGAAGGACAAAATATGAGCGAAAAAGCGAAATACACAGCTGATGACATTAAAAAAATAATTAAAGAAGAAAAAGTTGAATTTATCAAATTGCAATTTTGCGATATCAATGGTCAAATAAAGAACCTTTCTGTTCCAGCTTCTCAAGTGGATAAGGTTTTAAATGGCGACTATATGTTAGATGGTTCATCAATTAAAGGATTTAGAAACATCGAAACATCTGATATGAACTTTCATCCGGATTTAGACACATTTGCAGTTCTTCCAAATAGAAAGACATCAGTTAATGCAAGAATTATATGTGATGTTTATAATACAGACGGAACACCATTTGAAGGATGCCCTCGTGCTAACTTAAAAAGAGTTCTTCAAAAGGCTAAAGAAAAAGGGTTGGTTATGAACGTTGGACCAGAAGCTGAGTTTTTCTTGTTCAAACGTGATGAAAAAGGTGAGTTGACAATGGATACTCACGATAACGCAAACTATTATGATGCCGCACCAGATGATATGGGCGAAAGCATTAGAACACAAATTGTTAGAACAATCTCTGGTTTGGGTTTTGATGTTGAAGCAAGCCACCACGAAAGTGCGAAAGGTCAACACGAAATCGACTTTAAATACGCTGACGCTCTAACAAGTGCAGATAACATTATCACATTCAGATATATCGTAAAAGCTATTGCTAGAGAAAATGGACAACACGCAACATTTATGCCAAAACCAATTGCTGGCATTAATGGTTCAGGTATGCACTGTAACGTATCTATTTTCAAGGACGGCAAAAATACTTTCTATGACCCAAATAGAGCTCATTTATTATCTGAAACAGCGTTATATTCAATCGGTGGTTTGTTAGAACACGTTAAACAATTTACAGCAATTACAAACCCAACAGTTAACAGCTATAAACGTTTAGTACCTGGTTATGAAGCACCTGTTTATTTGGCTTGGTCATTGGCTAACCGCTCAGCATTAATCAGAGTTCCATTGAAGAAAGGTAACGCAACAAGGGTTGAACTTCGTTCACCAGACCCATCTTGCAACCCATATTTAGCGTTTGCGGTTATTTTAGAAGCAATGATGGACGGTATCGACAAAAAGATTAAACCGCCATTAGATATTGATAAAAACATTTATCAAATGGATGATAGAGA
>CAZNLZ010000146.1:0-4444 GCA_964574225.1 uncultured Muribaculaceae bacterium
AAAGCAAATAAAAAAGAAGAGAACTAAGTTCTCTTCTTTTTTTATATCCTATTATATTTCTTTCTTCTTTTTAAAAATATAAATTGAAATAATTACAACAAATATTCCTGCAATAATTTCAGCAATGTTTAATGGAAGATTAAATCCGATTTTTTCGTTAAATATAAATGACATTGTTATGAAAACATAAAATAAAGCAGGAATTAATGTTATAAAATAATTCTTTTTTAATTGAATTAAGAAAATTGTTGCACAAAGTAACGTTGGGATTGCAATTAATTGATTTGTAAATGTGAAATATCGCCAAATTAAAGAAAAGCTATTTGCGTTTAATTTTGCCCAAATTAAAATCCCTAGAACAAAAATAACAACAGGGATTATGATTAACAATCTATTTGAAATGCTTTTTTGTTCTAGTTTTAATGCGTCAGCAAGTGTTATTCTTAAACCTCTTAATGCTGTATCACCAGATGTTATAGGTAATACGATTACTGCTAATGTCACAAGGAATGCCAAATTAAGAGGAACAAATTTGTTTGCAATAAGATTTACAACGTTAACTGTTCCAATCATATTTTGTGGAACTTCGTTTAAACTATACACATCCATAGCGGCTGCTGCCCAAATGATTGCTATTAAAGATTCCAAACACATCATTCCATAAAAAACTCTTTTGCCATCTTTTTCGTGATTTACAGTTCTTGAAATGATAGTTGCTTGAGTAGAATGGAATCCTGATAATAACCCACAACTAACAGTCATAAAAAACATTGGAATTAATGGCAATTTATCTGGATGTATATTGAAATTTTGCAAGTTGAAATTTTGCAAATTAACTCCTTTTATAAAAAATCCAACAAGGATAAGCCCTGTTCCAATAATTAGGAGTGCGCCTAAATATGGATATATTTTCCCAATGATTTTATCAATAGGGAAGAGTGTCGCAGCAATAAAATACATTAAGATTACAATGTAAGAGCCAACAACAAATGGATTTGTTATTACAAAATCTTTTACTCCAAAAAATCTTTCTACGAACAAATCGCCCGATGTATAAACAAACACAGTTGCTAGCAATAATAACATTATAGAAACGATAACCATAAAGATATTGAAAGTATGTTTACCTAAATATTTTTCTATAAGTCCTGTAATTTGAGCACCATTATTTCTCATTGAAAGCATACCTGCAAAATAATCGTGTACACCACCTGCTAATATGCAACCTAAAGGGATTAAAATAAAGGCTATTGGTCCAAACAATATTCCTTGAATTGCACCAATTATTGGTCCCATTCCTGCAATATTTAATAGATGAATAAGGCAGTTTCTATTTTTTGACATTGGAATATAATCAACACCGTCATATTGTGAGTTGGCGGGCGTTTTTCTGTCATCGGGACTAAGTACATTTTCTACATATTTTGAATAGAAAAGATAACCAAAAAATAAGATGCAAATTCCAACTAAAAAAGTAATCATAGGTTGATTATATCACTTTTTAGAGAATTTTTAAAAGTTCTGTTGCAACTTTTTGTGGTTCTTTATAATATGGACAGCCATTAGATAGGCAAATTTGACCTATTTGCTCCATTATGTAGGATATGTTATTTAAAGATTTCTTGTTTTTTAGCAAAAAGACGAGGATATTTTTTAGTTCTACAACGCTGTAGGTATTTGTTAAGTTCCAAATTAAATAAGCATTTTTATTTCTGACTAGAAGAATATATCTTTCCATAATTTCGCAAGAAAAAATATCTTCTATATAGTCATTGAATAATTTATTTAATCCTTCATTAAATTCTTGTTCTACTTTTTCTGCTGTTGGTATTAAAAATTGCTCAATTGCTGTTTTATTATTTATTTTTATAACAACTTCGTTTGTTTGTAAGCTTTGTTTGTCTCGAATTCTGACAGCCGGAAAAATAAAACCGTATTTTTCTTTTGTATTAGTTCTAAATTTATCAATACAGTTTCTAATTGTTTCGTTGAATTTTACTATGTCATTACCTATTTCAATTTGAATAGATTCTGTATCCAATGAATTATACAAGTTATCAATCTTTGTTAAGATTTCGTTTTCGTTTGTATCCTTATGAAGATTTAGGAATTTATTTATTTTTTTAATCATATTAATTTACTTAATTTTAGATTAGAAAAAGTCAACTAAAAAATGGGTTTTGTTTCGAAACTAAAATGATAAAATTGAGATGTGTTAAAGAGCAAAGGTGGAAAAATGGTAAGATATTATACACGTTCTCAATTAGAATCAATTGTTGGAAGAAATGAACAAGTTTTATGGAGAGGGAAACCACATAAACAATGTTTTATTTTAGAGAGTATTTTTAATCCATTCCTTCCTTTTGCACTAATATGGTTTATATTTGATTCTTTCTTTATTTTTGCCTTTACTAGTGGAGCTAAGGGTGCAGAAGGACTGCTTACTATTTTTGTTCCATTTATGCTTATACACTTGATGCCTGTATGGATATATCTCGGTGGAGTTCTTTTAACCTTTTTAAAATATAAAAATACAGAATATCTTATAACTGATAAAAGTATTTATATTTCTGGTGGCGCAATAAATTATAAAGAAATGTCAATTAGTTATTCAAAAATTGCTGATATTCAAATGAGAAGAGGGTTCTTTGATAAAAAACTTGGTGTTGGAGATGTAATTGTTAATCCTATGTATCGACCAGCAGACGCTCCTGTAGTTACTGTTAATGGACGTGTTCAACGTTTTGATGGTTATGATATAACAGACATCCCAGATTTTAGAGAGGTTTATGACCTTATTTTGACTAATATGGAAAAAGTAGAAAGACCACAAGAAGATTATCAAGAAGAGCCAATTAAAGAAGAACTTTCAGATAGAATATCTTCTTTTATGGATTTATATAGAAAGAAATAAAAACTTTTTATGCCCATGCTTTAAAATCGGGTTCTTCAATTGTCATACAATGAAGACCTCCGCTTTGTCTATTTAAAATATCCATTAGATGATTTATTTGTGGTTTTCCAGCTGGTGGTTCTCCTGCTATGAAATGAATTTTATCCAAATTTGGAACTGCTTTTTTTAAGTCTTCTTCAAAAAGTTCTTGTATTCTGCATTTTAATGGACTATCGCATTTGGATGAATTTGTTATGTATGAAAATTTACCGTCAGCGTGTTGGTTTACAAGTGCATTCATAAAGTTTATTTCGTTACTATAAACACCAGCAATTCTAATTGGTTTGAAACCAAGATTTTCTAGTTCTTTTACAACAGTATCGCAAGACTCATACATTCCTCTATATCCAAGAAAACCTTTTTCAATATTGTCTTTTATGTATTGTAGTTCTGTTGAATCAAATTCTTTTTCTAATTTTTTAATACGTGCTTTTGTTAATTCTGGGTCGTCAACAAGAATATATGGATAACCGATTGGGCGCATAGTTAAGTCTAAATGGTAGTCTTGTTGCGGTATGAAATGGATATTTTCTGGTTTTATTCCATAGGCTTGAGCAATTAAGTCTGTGTTTGCATATCTTTCTGCATCAGCACCAATAATCATCCATTTTTCACCATTTGGATATTTCCCAATGAAGCTGTTTCCGCCTTCTTGAAAATGGTGTGTTCCATAATTATTAATTCCGTATTGTTTTAGTGCTTCAAAAAAACTTTCATCTGGAACCGTATTTGCGAGCATAAATGCTTTGTTATCTCTTTCAATAACTGTTTTCATATCTTGAATCCAGCGTCTTCGGCTTGGAATTGGTGTGATTTCTATTTTTTCTTGTTTACCAACATTTTGCATTTCTTTTAAAAATGGTGAGCAGGTGTTTGCTTCCAAGTAAATCCTCTTTAATGGTGCAGCGTCATATCCTTTAAAACTAATATTACTTAACATTATTTATTGTTCACCTTGCTTCATTTCTTCTAGTAATTTTCTTCCGGCTCTGACAAAAGCATCTTGCGTTTTTTCAAAATAGCCAACAGTAATTCCTGCTTTTGCAATTATGAATTGCATTGTTTGGAAACATAAACTTCCAACGTGAACATTTGGAATTCGTTTATTTGTGAAAACTCCGCCTTCAAATGGTTCTGGAAGTTTATCGCTTGTTATTTTTAGTCCAAGTGCAAAACCAGGTTTGTATGGGGCTTTATATAGTTCTATTGTGTCGCCTTCTGTAAGTTTTTGCATAACTTCGTGGTCAATGAATTTCCTGTAATCATTAACTAGTTGGTCAGTGAATCCTTTTGGGGTTCCTTCCGGCATTTTTGTGTATAATTTCTTATCTACAATAAGGTTTGCTTTGAAAGAGATATTATTCATAATGCTTATTTAAACGTCAAACAAAAAATGATTTGCTAAATTTAAAAAGCATGTATAGAATATAATTATCGAGACACTAGCGTATTAGTTAATAACAAAGAAAAGGATGTATTTATGCGAATTAC
>CAZNLZ010000147.1:0-4421 GCA_964574225.1 uncultured Muribaculaceae bacterium
TGGCAAAATGGTTACAATCAGAAATTAATTCAATTAAATATATATTAGTTATTGATGAACATGCTAAAAATGAAGATGTGCCGAATATATATGATTTACCTGATAGATATAATGGTAAATGGAGAAGAAGAAGTTCTAAATCTACAATGTTCATTATTTATACATCTGGTACAACAGGCGCTCCAAAGGGTGTTGAAATCACATTTAGAAATATTATTAATCAATTAGAAATATTAAAAGACCCATTAGATGCTATCCTTCAAGATAGAAAAGTTACTGTTCTTTCAATATTGCCTATGAATCACTTGTTTGAAATGACAGTTGGATTTTGTACTTTCTTAAATTTTGGATTTTCGGTTTACTATACTCAAAGTTTAAAACCTCAAGATATTACAAGCATTATGAGAGATAAAAAAGTTGAGTTTATGATTGTCGTTCCAGCATTCTTAAAATTATTAAAAGCTGGTATTGAAAAAGAAATTAAAAATTTGCCAAAATTTGCTCAATTAATGTTTAAATTTATCTATCATCTGGCGAAATTTATTCCATCTTATGGTGTTAAGAAATTATTGTTCAAAAAAATCCATGACAAATTTGGCGGAAACTTTATGGGCTGTATCGCTGGTGGTGCGCCATTAGATGTTGAAGTTGGTAAATTCTTTGAAAGAATTGGTATTAAAGTATATCAAGGTTATGGTTTATCTGAAACATCTCCAGTTGTTGCTGTTAATACAGATAAACGTAATGTTTTAGCATCTGTTGGAAGACCATTAAAAACATTTGAAACTAAAATTGTTCCAGAAACTGGCGAATTATGGTTAAGAGGACCTTCTGTAATGAAGGGTTATCACAATCAACCAGAAATGACAGCTGAAGTTTTAGATGCTGATGGTTGGTTACATACAGGTGATATTGCAAAAATTGATGCTGATGGTCATATTTATATTACAGGTCGTATTAAAAATATGATAGTTCTTCAAGGTGGAAAAAAAGTATTCCCAGAAGAGGTTGAAGCAGTTTTAGAAAAGAGTGAATATATTGCAGAACTTTGTGTTCTTGGTGAAAAACGTACATTTGGTGCAAAAGATGGTGCTGAAGAAGTAACTGCTGTTATCGTTCCTAAAGAAGATTTGTATAAACAATATTCAGCTAAAGAAGTTGAAAAAATGATTAAAGCTGATGTTAAATTGTTATCAAATCAATTAACGCAATATAAGCGTCCAAGTAATGTGATTATTCTTCGTGAACCATTGCCAAGAACAACAACAAGAAAAGTTAAGCGTTTAGAAGTTAAAAAATTAATTTCAGTATAATAAAAGGAGGAGGATAAAACCTCCTCTTTTTTTAATTTTTATAAATTTTGTTTTTTTATTTTTTTTCTTGTGCTAGTATCTTTTTGAAATTAAATTGCATGCTTTAATTTCTAATGGTCTTATATGTAAAAAAATGTAAAATTAAATTTCATTTCTTAGGGAAATGGTGAAAGTTTTTTATTTACAGATGTTACTTCATTGAGATTATAAATGAATTTATTTACATTTTATAAGGGTAAGTTGAAAGGAAAATCCCACATGATTACTAAAATTTCTGCAGTAAATCCAAGTTTTCAAGCTCAAGAATTGAGAAAAACTGCATCAAGCACTAATGTTCAACAATCAAAAATGACAACTCCAGCTTTTGGCAACTATACTGCTACTGGATTAGTTAATGCATATCAAGCATTTCATGGTATTCAAACAGCAAAATCAATTAGCTTTGGTAAAAGCTTAGCAGCTGCTTTCAAAGATTTAAACCAACCAATGACTACTTGTAGCGATAAAGCTAAAGGTAAAGCTGGTGAATCAGTTGGTTCTAGAGTTGCTGTTACAAATTTAATTAATGATTATTATGATGAATTGCCTAATTTATTTGACGCAATTAAAACAGATATAGAAGTATCTTCAGATGATAAAAAAGGTACAATTACTGATGCTAGAACTCAATTAAAGAGAACTCCAAATGGTATCATGTACGAAATGGCTGTTCGTCCAGAACGTAAAAAAGGTTCTATGCCAAATAGAGAACTTCCTTTAGAACAGTTAGTTAGAATTACTCAAGACCCAAATGGCGCTGAAAAATCTTATGTATTAAATACAAAAGGTAAATTAATGGGTGTTGTTGAAGATGGTAACAATGTAATTTTAACAAATGCTGGTAAATTTGAAAAAATTAATGATGGTTCTGCTCGTTTAGCTGTTGAAGGTACTAAAAAAGCAAACAAACCATTTAAACCATTCACACCAAAAACACAAGAAGTTAGAGAAAGATTCCACCAACCATCAATCGGTCAAGGTACTGAAATCGTAATCGGTATGGAAGAAGGAAGATTTGTTCCTGAAATTATTGATAGTATTGAAACTTTCGTTAAAAAAGTAAACGATGGTGAAATTATTTTAGATCAATTCGTTGCAAATCCAGATGCACAAAATACACAGTTAGCAATGTTAGCTGGTGGTTTCGGATCACGTGCTGAATATACAAATGCTTCTTCTGATGGTATTTTCCACGGAAGAGAAAAAGGTGCACAATCAACAAAAGGTGTATTTAGAACAGCAACAGGCTTAACTCCAATGGAAACAACATTTGTTTCTTTACACAATGCAGGTTTATTAGATTGTTCTAAAGGTGCATTAGAAATTGGTAAAAACATTAAGTTCTACTTAAACCAATCTGGTGTAAACAAAGGTAATGGCGGTTTTACAGTTGATTTATACAACAAAATGGAACGTGAAGGCAGAAACAGCTTAACAATCTTCCCTAACGACTCTATGTCAAGAATGTCTAAAGCTACTAAGAAAATGGCTGACATTATGAATACTGGTGACGCAGCTATCGTTATGATTGCTAAAGAAGTTAGCGCTGATGAAGCAAAAGGTAATTTCGGTATTATGAAACTAAGTGCAGATAACGAAATTCTTGAATTCGCTGAAAAACCAAAAACAATCCCTGCTGGTTATGAAAAAGATGGTATGTGTTTAACAAATACATTCCAATTCTCAATCAGCAAAGAAGCGTTCAAAGCATTAGCTACATTAGAACCATTCTTCCCAGCTGGTAAAGGTAAAGAACCAAGAGACTGGTCTAAGACATTTGTTCCAATCTTAATGTCTTTAACTCAAAAAGATGATATTCCTACAATTGCTAGAGATATTGAAAAAGTTGTTGACGCAGCAGAAGGTCAAATTCCACGTTCAGCTGTAGCAGAAGCTAAAGCAGCTCTTGGCAACCAAAAAATTATTGCAGTTCCAACAGATGAACCTTGGGCAGACTGCGGTACATTAAATGCTCTATATCATACTACAATGCAAATTGCTAACAATGACTTCCCATTGGAAGACTTTGAAAGACAACACGTATTAGATAGTATCAATACTCAAACTGGTTTAGTTGCATCAACGCCAGAACAAAGAGCAGAAATTGAAGATAAATATTATGTTAAAGGTGAAGTAATGGCTGTTCCAAAAGCTAAAAAAGTAACTCCAAGCATTGTTGGAAGATACATCAATAAAGGCTTAATTACAGTTAATGAAAGACAAAAATAATATTTAAACCTAATAAGTTGAAACCGCTAGAATTTCTAGCGGTTTCTTTTTTTATTCATATAAATAAAATAATGAGGCTAATGCTTGAGACGTTAGCACGTATCCTTTTTCTTCCATTTCGCTTAGCCATTTGTGAACATCTTTCTTCTTTATCCAAATCCTATCTACAATTATTCCGTTATCATCAATAGGTGGTTGTACTGTATTTTTATCTTTTATGTGAGCAATTGCTATAGTACATGTTTCAGATACACAGCCTGCAGAACTTGCAACTTTTTTCGCTTTTATTTCTATTTTTTCTGCAACCAAACCTGTTTCTTCAAGAAGTTCTGCTTTTATTGCTTCTTCTATTGTTTCGCCAATACGTTCATCTCCAACTAGTCCAGCAGCAAGTCCAATTGTATATTTACCTTTGTTTTCGGCAACAATTGGTGGGCGTTCTTCTATTAGAAAAAGAACTTCATCATTTGTTGTTGCTAATATAATCACAACATCAGAAGTATTTGGTCTATGTGCATAAACCCATTCGCTGAATTTATTAGTTTGAGCACTTTTAAGCTCCAAATATTTTGTGTGGTAAAGAGTTTTGTTCATGCTTTATTCCTTATTTTGTCATTTTAATTTTATTGACATATTATTGCAACTTTTTATTTGTGCCACGTCTCACTCTGCCGAAAGAAAGGTGCCAGTGGCACGTTTCTTGAGAGGGGAGAACCCAAATTTACTGAGTAAATTTGCGTGAGATTTCGAGACATAAAAAAAGAGGCCTTTAAGCCTCTAAAATGGTGCCACGTCTCACTCTGCCGAAAGAAAGGTGCCAGTGGCACGTTTCTTGAGAGG
>CAZNLZ010000148.1:0-4377 GCA_964574225.1 uncultured Muribaculaceae bacterium
TAAAGAAAAACAGCTCCTTTGGGGGCTGTTTTTTTGTGTTCTTATTTCCTAAATCCTATTAGTTTTCTCTCTTCTGACTGACTATTCTCCTTTTCTATCCAGATTTGTCTGGTGCTTTGTCTGAACTGTGGTATTATTACTTGTTTGAATATTGCGTAGTGAACATCTGTAAAATTCACTTTCTCCAATTCTTCTATATAAAATTCTGTACTACCGCAATTGTGGCAAAATTTTGTGTCGGGTTCTATTCTGTCATATTTTATGTGTGCTGTTCGTTTTATATTGCAGCAAGCGCAACGAACTAAAAACCATTGGTTTTTTATAAGCTCACCACAATCTGGGCAATAAGCTTCATCTACATCTATTGGAACGCGTGTGTGTTGGCATTCATGTTTTTTTATTAGGAAATCGAAGAACATATTTTATATATAAGAATAGTTTTTAAGAAGTCAACAAATTTGTGTATAATTATTTTATGGATATAAGAAAAAGACTTGAAAAAGAAGCGGATAAAAAGTTTCAGGAGTTTACGGCAGCATTAATTCCTAATGTTGATAATGTTCTTGGGGTTAGGACTCCTGTTTTGCGCAAATTATCTAAAGAATTATATAAAAGCGGTGATTTCGCTGAATTGTTTGGAACGCCGTCAATATATATGGAAGAAAATATGCTAAAAGGAATGATTATTGGGCTTTTTAAAAAACCGGTAAAAGATGTGCTTTCTTATGTTCAAGATTTTGTACATTCAATCGATAATTGGGCTGTTTGTGACTGTTTTTGTTGTAGCTTAAAAATGACAAAAGATAATTTAGATTTGGTTTGGGAATTTATTCAACCTTATTTTAAATCTGAAAAAGAATATGAAATCCGCTTTGCTTATGTAATGTTGCTAAATTACTATTTGATAGATGAGTATATTGATGATGTTTTAAAGCTTGTTGATGAGTTTGAAGATGATAGATATTATGCTCAAATGGCAGTTGCGTGGCTTGTTTCTATTTGCTATATAAAATATCCAAATAAGACTGAAAAGTATTTAAAGAAATCAAAACTTGATAATTGGACATATAATAAGAGTATTCAAAAGATTTGTGAATCCTTGAAAATTGATAAGCAAACAAAAAAATACTTAAAGTTGATGAAAAGGTAATGCGTTAATTTTCTTGTGCGCATAATGTTTTAAAAATAATATCACCGTTTACATAACCTAAATAATGAGCAGAAATATTTTCTAGTTTTTATTTCCTTGAATTACAAAAAATCTTTTTTTCTTTTTCTGTATAGAAGAAAATTATGTGTTTTTTTTCATTTGATACAATTATCCCAGAGGTATATTCTTCATTGTTGTTACTATTTTTTAATAAAAAAATAGTATATAAAGATTTTTCGTGTTGAGAAATATTTAAGTCTGTGTTTAATAATTTTTTAATATCTATTTCGTTTAAATTTTTAATATTATATATTTTGTCTTTATTTCTGTTTATTGTCTCTTTAATATATTCTTCATTAATAAAAAAACTTATATATCCTTGATTATATTTATATATTTTAAATTTATATTTTTTTGCACCATTTGGTATAGAATTTGGAAAATGGAGTATTCTATCTTTTTTATCTGTTGAATTGTACAAATTATCAACGTAGTTGTATTTGTTTGAATATATTGGAAAGCATTCGTCATTGATATCGTAATATAAATCAATTATTACTATGTTAATCAGGAATAAAATACAGATAAAAATATTGAAAATAATTTTTATTATTTTAAATGTTAAATTATTTGTTGGGTTTATGCGTTGTATTATTTTATTTGTTATTACTGCCAAAAGAGGTAAAAGGAAGAAAAATAATAGCAACAGAATTAGGTTTTTATTTAAATCATTTAATTCTGTTGCTATGAAAATTGTAACAATAGAAAAAACAGTTGAAATTCCAGAAAGTATCATAATATCTTTATTCTGAATTAGATTTTTTCTTCTTTTTATTGTTTTTTCTATATTCATTGTTTATTTTTAAATGCTTTCTCTTTTTCCTTTTTTGGTATTATAACATGATATGCTATAAAATATGGAGTGATTTCGCCCCTGTCTTGTCTGTCTTTCCCTACTCTCACTGCATTACTTTTTTCACCTTCATTAAAATCATATATGTCAGTAATATATAATTCTGTATCACCGTTTTTATTTATATGCATATCCCTGATATCTACATTCCCAAGTGCATAATGGAAGTTTTTATCTTTCAAATTTAAACTATTATTTATTGAATAATTCTGTTTCATTGCTATGTCATACTTTTTTAATTTTTCAATAAATTCTTCGTCATTTAAAAGAGTATTTCTTAAATTTTCTGATGTTTTTGAGTCTTTATCAACATATATACCTTTTGTTTTTTCTAATTTTTCAATGCCAATTTGTTGACTAATTTTATTTTTAAAATAGTTTTTTAAAACTTCTGGGCTTTCATTGTAATTGTTAAATATTTTGTGTCCCTTTGCGTAATCTGTATCCATATATGATTTTGTTTTTGACATATATAGGTTTTCTGCAGCTTCGTATCCTATAATTTTTTTTCTATGTTTCTTATTATTTTGTTATCAATATTATCAACCCCTATTTGTTCTTTAAACGCGTGTTTTTTTAAGTATTCTGTATTATCTTCTTTTAGACGTTGGCTACGATTTTCTTTTGCTAGTATTTTTAAATTTTCTATTTTTTTATTATTTGTTTCTGTTGAAAATTTAACATTATTAATTATTTCGTGTTCTTTCTTAATTTTTTTTGATGATATAATATCTCCTTTTATTTCGTATTCCTTATCGTTTAACCCTAATTCTTTTAGTGTGTATTTTGAAATATTATTTCTCATTTTGTTGATTTGATTAATGTTGTTTTCTTCTTTGTTTTTCATTGTTGTATATAATAAATCGGCGGTTTTTTCATAGTCTTTTACTCCTTTATTTTCATTTGTCTTTTCTATTTCTAATTTTTTCTTTAGTTCTTCTTCTGTTTTATTCAACAGACTTATTGCATTTTCTTTTTCCTTCTCATATTTTTGTTCTTCTAATTCTTCAAACTTGTTTTTCATATCGCTATACAATAAGTTTGCACGATGTAAAAGTTTATCTCTTAAATCAAATAAACTAATTTTTTTAGTTCTTTCAAACATTTTTTATTCCTTTCTTAAACTTCAAACAAAATTACATAATAATGTAAAGAATTCATGTCCAAATCATAAAAATGCTCCTTCCCATTAGAAAAATTGCACAAAAAATAGCAGAACAATATTAGTTCTGCCTCAAATTGATATAGTACTCCCTAAGATTTAGCGAGCTTAGTCACCACGTATTGTACAAATTTCACTTGTTTGACATTTCGCAGTCTTGGCTCAAATCCTGTTTTTATTATAACAGATTTACATAATTATGTAAATGCATCTTGTTAATAGCTTATTGTTACGTCGCCATTATGGATTGTATTATGAACTTGTGTGCAATATTTAAGTAATTTATCTGTTGCGCTATTGTAGCTGAATCCGCCCTTATTTAGTTCTGTTATTTTTTCTCGTGCGTAGCTTTTTACTTCATTCATTGGTGGTTTACATGTTAAATGCGGATATCTTTGGTTGTTAATAAGCATATATTGTTTAATGTTACAATATCCTCCGCTTTGACCTACAATGACAAATAGGTTGTCTGAATATGAGCCTGGTTTGCAGTTTTCAAGGTTTTGGTAGTAGTTTAAAGACTCTTTTCTAAATTCTTCAAAAGCTAGTTGCATTGCCGCGCCAAAGTCATCAGCAAATGCAGTTTTGCCTATTGTTAATGTGACAACACAAATAATACTTAAGCTAATAAGTAATTTTATTTTTTGCATAACTTAACTCCTTTTAATCAAGTGTAAAGATATCTTGTAAATCGGCGTAGGTTAATGTTTTACCGATATTTCTGTCAACAGAAATTACTGAATCTACAAGGTTACGTTTATCTTGTTTTAATTTTTGGATTTTTTCTTCAACTGTATTTTTTGTAATTAAGCGGTAAACAAATACTTTCTTTGTTTGTCCAATACGGTATGCACGGTCGGTTGCTTGGTCTTCAACTGCTGGATTCCACCAAGGGTCATAATGGATAACATAATCAGCCCCTGTTAAGTTCAAGCCTGTACCACCAGCTTTTAAGCTTACTAAGAATATTGGAATTGTTGCGTCATTATTAAATCTTTCAACAATTTCTTGTCTATTCTTTGTTGAACCAGTTAAGTATTCGTGTTTAATACCTTCTTTAACAAGCCATTCTTTTACTAAATCAAGCATATCAACGAATTGAGAGAATAATAATATTCTATGACCTTCTGATATGATTTGTTCAAGCATAGT
>CAZNLZ010000149.1:0-4373 GCA_964574225.1 uncultured Muribaculaceae bacterium
TAACAGATTTAATATATATAGCTGACAGCTTTAAAAACTTATCAGAAAAGGATTTCAAGCTGGTTGTACATGAAAATGCGGCACGAATACAGAAGTACCATGCCGATTGCGAGAAAAAAGAACTCGCTACAAAGTACAAGAACTTAGATGATGACGATGTCGAATCTATGCAGTATCAAATGCAGTTACGCGAAAAATTAAAAAACAAACAAAAAATCGGAGAATAATATTAATGAGCAAAAAGAAAATTTCAGATTTATCCGTTGTTGGGATGTTAGAAGAGGACGAAACATTAGAAAACGAAACAAATGACGCTTCAGGCATTATTTTAATGACTGAACCTGATTCTATAAGCCGTGACGGTATGGACGTTATTATTAACTCAGAACGTAATAAAATTATCGATACAATGGAGAACGAAGATTTGTTCTCTGCAGACATGTCTGATGAAGAAGATGACGAAGATGTTTCTTTAACAGATGCAATGCTTACTAAAGGTGTATCATTCGATGACCCTGTTAGAATGTATTTAAGAGAAATTGGTCGTATTAAATTATTAACAGCTGAGCAAGAAATTGACCTTGCGAAAAAAATCATTCAGGGTGGTAATGCTGGTGTTATTGCAAAAAGAAAACTTGTTCAAGCTAACTTAAGACTTGTTGTTTCTATCGCTAAAAAATATGTTGGTAGAGGCATGTTATTTTTAGACTTAATTCAAGAAGGTAACTTGGGTTTAATTAGAGCTGCTGAAAAGTTTGACCACGAAAGAGGTTATAAATTCTCTACATATGCTACTTGGTGGATTAGACAAGCTATTACAAGAGCTATTGCTGACCAAGCTAGAACAATCAGAATTCCTGTTCACATGGTTGAAACAATCAATAAACTTAAAAAAGTTACAAGAAAATTAGCTCAAGAATTATCTAGAAAACCAACCGAAGAAGAATTGGCAGTTGAAATGAATATCTCTGTTCCTAAATTAAGAGAAATCATTAAAGTTGCTCAAGAACCTTTATCATTAGAAACACCAATTGGTAAAGAAGAAGATTCTCGCTTAGGCGATTTTATTGAAGATAAAGATGCAGATGCTCCTGTCAAAACAGTTGCTCAAGAACTTTTAAGAGAAGACTTAGCAGAAGTATTATCAGGTTTATCTCCAAGAGAAAGAGATGTTTTACGTTTAAGATTTGGTATGGATGATGGACGCCAAAGAACTTTAGAAGAAGTTGGTCAATTGTTTGGTGTTACTCGTGAACGTATTAGACAAATTGAAGCAAAAGCTTTAAGAAAACTAAGACATCCAAATAGAAGCAAACGTTTAAAAGAATATATTGAAGTTTAGTTACAAAGAGAGAAAAGATATAATCTTTTCTCTCTTTTTTTTGTATTATTTTGTTATGAAGGTTTTAAGAATAGTTATAAAATATTTTCTAATCTGTTTGCTATTTTTATATTTGGCTTTTCTTTTTGTGTTGCCAACAGTTGTTAATTCTGATTTTTTTCTATCAAAAATTAATGACAAACTTTCTACTTTTAATGATGCACAAGTGTCTATTTCATCTATTAATCTTAAAACTCATTTTGATGTTACTTCAGAATTGGTTTTTAAGTTAGATGTTAAATTGCCTGAACTTCAATCTTCGCTTATTGTTGGTGAAAATGGTTTTGTTTTATTTAAATTGGGGAAGATTTATGTAGATAATCTTTCTGTTAAGCTTAGTGAATCTCAATTATTGTTATCTGGGCTTATTTATAGTTTTGATAAAAAATCAAATGTATCTATAAAAGGTGATGATTTACCTGTTAGTGATATACAAGCTTCTTTACTCCATTTTCAAAAATATAGAAATATAGGACAAAAAGTTTTTATTGAGAACTTTAAAGACTTTATTGGTGTAATAGATGTAGATTTAACATATAGGGATAATGGATTGTATGGTACTTGTAAAACTCAAAATTTAGGAGCACATTCTGTTTTGTTTGATGTTCCTATAAGTTTTAACAATGCCGTTTTTAATTTTGAAGATAGATTTGTTTGGGCTGAGGCAGAGGGTACTTTAGGTGAAGAAGAAGTCTTTACTTCTTTTATTCTTACAAATATGGCAACGCCGCAGCAAGAAGTTAAAGGAAAGGTTCTTGCTCTATTAACTGATGAACTTGCTGAAAAATATATTCCAAATACGTCAATTAAAGAAAAGATAATCGCTTCAGTTGATTATAGTGTTAAAAATAAAAAAATAAGTGTAGATTATAGTTTAAATCTTCCAATGGGTTCTGATTTGGGGTATAAAAATGCACATTTAGGTTTAAATGATTTTTCTCGTAGATTATTTGTTAAAACTGAAAAATTTGGTGATAAGTTAGAAATAAAAAACTATGATTATTCACTTGTTGATGGAGATGAAATAACTAATATTCTTATTGGTAGTGGTTTGCTTTTGAAGGAAAATGGTCATTTTTATCTTCATCATGTTTCTTGTAAAACAAATGGTTATGCTCCTGTATCAGTTACAGGTTCTTTTGGTGAATATGTTGATGGTGGTTTCTTTGAAGGTGATTTGGTTTTTAATGCCAAAACAAATAAAATTCTTGGTGATTTTATTGTTATTGATTCCAACTATAAAGATTTTTATCTTGAAAAAGCAGTTGTTTCTGCGAATGAAGATATCATGAAGGTAAGCGCAAATGGTACTTATGATGACTATCCGTTTAATTGGAATATTTCTGCGAAAAATGACTTTAATAATAAAATTAATATTTATAATATGGATTTGTATTTGCAAAAATTTGTTATTAGGAAAGGTGATTATCAAGTAAAGTCAAAAAGGAAAAATACATCAAAACTTCCTAAAAAAATCGATATTGATATTGATAACTGGTCAATAAAGTTAGATGAAATTTCGCATAATAGAATTATTGTTGAAGATATTTCACTCTCTGGTAGTTTAAAAAATAATGTTTTTAATTTCTTAATGTCTGATGTTAAATTTGCAAAAGGTATTTTAAATGCAAATGGGTGGTATAACTTTTTAAATCATTCTTCTGATATTATTTTTTCTGCAAAAAATATTGATTCAAATGTTGTTGCAGATACTGCTTTTGGATTATCAAATCAAATTAGTGGTTTAGCAAGTGCAAATTTACATGCAAAAACAAAAAATAAGCTTGAAAATATTTCAGGGAATGCTTCTTTTTCTATAAAACATGGATATCTACCAAAATTAGGAAGTACAGAGTTTATTATTTCTAAATCTAAAAAATTTAAGAAGCCTTTAAAAATAAAACTTTCAGATATTATTAATGTTGATATAACAAAAGCAGATGCGTTAGCTTCTGATATAAATGGCTCTTTTTCTTTATTTGATTTTGATATGCAAGATATTTGTTTGACCTCTCAACAAAAATATTTGTCTTTATATATAGAGGGTGATTATAACATAGAACAACAAGAAGCTAATCTTCAACTATTTGGAAAGTATAATAAAATTGCGCCAAAAGGAATTAAAGTTTTATTTATACCTCTTGATTGGATTTTAAAATTTGCTTTTAGACCTGAAGAATCAAAAGATGTTTATCAACAAAAGCTTGATAAAATTCCTTCAATAAATGCAAAAAAAGATGAAGAACAAAATTTTAGAGTTAAAGTTGATGGAAATATTAATGAAAATGATATTAGTGTTGAATTAAAAGCGATTAAATGAATTATGCTAACAAATGTAAACTGTTGAAATTCTTTATTTAATTGGCTTTTAGTTTTTTGTTTAATAAGTGTTGTTATAACTTTTAATAATTTGGTACTTAAATAATTGTACTTAATAATTAGAAGGTCAATGGTTAGTTTATGAAGAAAAGAACACTTTTGTGTTGCACAATGTGTGCACTAGCATTATCTTTTTTAATTGGCTTTAATATGCAAGCTAAGGCTGATTTTTTAGAAGTTTTAAACACAATCAATGCTACTAGCAGAACAATCAATTCTGTTAATAGTGCAGGACGTGGAACTATGAGTACTGTTGAGTATGCTCAACGTTTCACAGATAGACAACAAGATAGAAAGGATAGAAAAAGAGCAGAAAAAGAATATAACGCTGCTGCTGAAGCAGAGTATTATCGTACTTTGTATGAGACTCAACAATTAAAACAACAACAAAATCCAAACCTATAAAGGAAGTTAATTATGAAAAAAATATTATTTTTATTTGCAGTATTGTTAGTTTCTGTTGGGTTCTCTGTTAATAATGCTAATGCAGAAAGTGTTATAGAGCCTCAATGGGCAGAATTTTGTCCACCATTATACGAAAATGCAGTTTTTAAACCAGCAAAAGAAAACAGTAAACGAAACATGGAAAATAACTACTGGGCTTTACGTAAAG
>CAZNLZ010000150.1:0-4330 GCA_964574225.1 uncultured Muribaculaceae bacterium
AAAAAGGTCAATTACCAAAATTTGATGTAATTTCTCCATATTCAATTTCTGAATACTTATCACTTGATGCAAATACAAGAAGAAACTTAGAGTTAATTGAAACATCTAGAGATAAGTCAAAATATGGAAGCTTACTATGGGCAATTGATAGAGTTAAAACTCCAATGGGTTCAAGGTTATTAAAATCTTGGCTAACTCAGCCTGTTAAAAATATAGCTGAAATTACAAGAAGACAAAATTCTGTTGAAGAATTAATTGCAAACTCTCAGATGAGAATAACAATATCTAACCTTTTAGGTAGAATGACAGATATTGAGCGTTTAGCTGTTAAATTAAGCAATTCAAGTATCAATCCAAGAGATTTTATTTCATTAAAAGAAACTCTATCGCTTCTTCCAAACTTCAAAGCGACTCTTGGTAATTTCCAAAGCGAATACTTACAATGCCCACTAGAAAATATTGATGATTTAGTTGAATTTGCCTCAATTATCGCAAGAACTATTAAAGAAGAACCACCTGTTAACTTAAAAGATGGCGACATCATCAAAGATGAAGTAAATAGCGATTTAGACTATTATAGAAGCCTTTTAAGTGGTGGCGAGGAATGGCTTAAAAACTTTGAAGAAGAACAAAAAGAAATCTCTGGCATTAAAAATTTAAGAGTTAGCTATAACAGAAACTTTGGTTTCTTTATTGAAATTACAAAATCTAACTTAGCGCAAGTTCCAATGAATTATGTAAGAAAACAAACACTTACAAACGCTGAAAGATTTATAACAGAAGAATTAAGAAAACACGAAAATGATGTGTTATCTGCTCAATTTAAAACAATTGAACTTGAACAAAAAATTTTCAACGACCTAGTTGAATACTCAAAAGCATTTGTAGATGATATTAAATCAATCGCGCATTTCTTATCAAAAGTAGATGTTTTACTATCATTTGCAACTGTGGCAATTGAATCAAATTACACAAGACCAGAAATAACTGATTCTGATGAATTATATATTAAAGATGGTCGTCATCCTGTTGTAGAAAAAATCTTACCTATGGGACAATATGTGCCAAACGATTTGAAATTAATTGCTGATATTCACAACTTTGAAGATACCCAATTTATGATTTTAACTGGCCCGAATATGGCTGGTAAATCAACATATATGCGCCAAAATGCATTGATAGTACTGCTTGCACAAATCGGCTGTTATGTTCCTGCAACATACGCAAGAATTGGTATTGTAGATAAAATTTTCACTCGTGTTGGTGCAGTTGATGATTTATCATTAGGTCAATCTACATTTATGGTAGAAATGAGTGAAACAGCCTACATCCTAAACAGTGCAACAGAAAAAAGCTTAATTTTATTAGATGAAATCGGCAGAGGCACATCAACTTATGACGGCGTTGCTATCGCTTGGTCAGTTGCAGAATACATTGCAACAAAAATAAAAGCACGCACAATATTTGCAACCCACTACCACGAATTAAACGTAATGCCAAAATCTATTGAGCAAATTAAGAATTACAGAATTACATTATCTGAAGAAGACGGACAAATCCAGTTCTTAAGAAAAGTAGTTCCAGGTAGCGCAAGCAAAAGTTATGGTATCCAAGTAGCAAAAATGGCAGGACTTCCAGATACAATTATCTCTAAAGCAGAAACCCTTATGACCAAAATGCAAAAGGATTATACAAAAGATTTATCACGCAAAAAAACAAAACAAAAAGCAACTGATGTTCCTCAATTAAGTTTGCTTTTTGAGTAGAGGTTGAGATGTCTAAATTTTTTAAAAGCGATATCGGAATTATTCTACTAATAATTGTGCTATTTTTTGTAATTTTAAGCGATTTTTATTTGGCGCAAGGGCTATTATCTATTGATACAGGGAGAGAGTTTTATATCCCTCAACAAATGCTAAATGGAGAAGTGCTTTATAAAGATATTTTTAACATTTATGGTGCACTTTCATATCAAGTTAATGCTATTTTATTTTCTATTTTTGGTATTAAAATCACAACACTTTATTGGGCTGGAATACTAAATTCACTTGCAATTGTAATTACAATTTATTTATTAGGCAGAGAATTTATGAAAAAAGGCTTATCTTTTATGGTAAGCGTAGCCGTTATGTTCTCTTTAGTATTTTCTACCTTTTTGTATAATTCTAACTTACCTTATGCCTATGCAATTTCATATGCACTAAGTAGCTTTTTATTATCTGTTTTATTTTTAATCAAATATATCAAAACAGAAGATAAAAAAATGGCATATTTATCTTGCCTATTTTGCGGGATAAGCTTAGCCAATAAATATGAATTTACTCTTTTCCCGCTTGTTTTGATTTATGTATTAGGATTCTTAAAACCAATCGGCATTAAAAATGGACTAAAAGCACTTGGATGTTTACTTTCTGTTCCAGCTATAAGCTACAGCGCACTTATTTTTCAAGGATTAAATTTTGCAGATTTTAAAGAAACAATAGCACTATTTAAAAACCTTGTTAATGCACCTATATTAAAGATTTTCTTTGAAAAATTTGGGGTATTTTTTAACGCACAAGGAATTTTAAATCTAGTAATTTCAAACAAAAGCTTTGCAATATTTGGTTTATTACCAATAATAAATACTTTAACTTTAGCTATATTTTTCAAAAAGGTGTATGAAGATAAAACACTATTTGTATTAATGCTTTGCGCAATAACTGCTTGCGCAAAAACATTTTTCTTCTTAAATATTACTCACATGGGCGCATTTATGCTTCCTCTTATTTTCTTAACAACAATAGTTTTAATTGATAAATTCACAAAACAAAAAATATTTGTAAATACAGTTTTAATAGCAAGTATTTTACTATTTTTAGCCTTTGATATGAACGCACTTAGTGCTAAAAACTACGAACTTAAAACATCAAAAGGAACTATTTATACTTACGCAAAAGATGGGATTCAAAACAAAGCTGCTATTGATTTTGTGCTAAAAAACACAAAGCAAACAGATAAAGTTGTAGTTATGCCTGAAGGTACATTCATCAATTTTGCAACAAATAGAAAAGGGGATAACTACTATTACAACTTAAGCCCACTATTCTATACAGATGTATTTAGTGAAGAAAGAGTTATTAACCACTTTAAAGAAAACATGCCTGAATACTTTATAATCGTTCCAATTAATCATATTGAATATGGAAGTGAATTTTTTGGAAAAGATTATGCACAAAATTTTTATGAGATGATTATAAATAACTACGAATTAGTAGAAGAAAAAGAAAACATAAAATTTTTTAGAAAGAAAATATAATGAGACAAATTGCACTAATTAATCATGGCTGCGCTAAAAACCTTATAGACTCAGAATTAATGCTAGGTAAACTTGCACAAAATGGTTATAAAATTACGCTTGATGAAACAAAAGCAGATATTGTTATTATCAACACTTGCTCATTTATCAATGACGCTGAAAAAGAATCAGTAGCATCAATTTTTGAAATGATTAATGCAGGCAAAAAAATAATTATTGCGGGTTGTCTTCCTCAAAAACATAAAAAAGAATTACAAGAATTAATCCCAGAAGCATTAGCATTTATTGGAACATCTGATATTGATAAAATTGTAGATGTAGTTAAAAAGGTAACTAAAGATAAAAAAATCAGATACGAAGTTAACGAAAATCCAGAATATAACTACCCTGAAGCTGTTGAGCGTCAACAAATTACAATGGGAGCAAGTTCCTACATAAAAATTGCAGAAGGCTGCGATTTTAGATGTGGTTATTGCATTATTCCAAGTTTAAGAGGTCCATATAAATCAAGAAAAATCGAAAACATAGTTGCAGAAGCCAAATCACTTGCTGATAAAGGTACAACAGAAATCGTCTTAATCGCTCAAGATACAACAAGCTATGGTAAAGATTTATACGGAAAACCATCACTTAAAGAGCTTTTAATTGAATTAAATAAAATTGAAAACCTAAGCTGGATAAGAATAATGTACACATATCCATCTCTTTTAAGCGATGACTTACTTGAAACAATTAACAGCCTAGATAAAGTTGTAAAATACATTGATGTTCCACTTCAACATGTTAGCAAAAATATGCTTGAAGCTATGAACCGCCCTGTTATGGATTATAAAAAGCTAATTAAAAAAATGCGCAAATTAATCCCTAATGTAGCAATTAGAACAACCTTTATTGTTGGCTATCCAACAGAAACAGAAGAAGACTACAAAGAACTTTATAACTTCATTGAAGAAATGAAAATTGATAGACTTGGCGTATTTGAGTTTTCAAAAGAAAAAAATACAAAATCATATTCTATGAAGCCTCAAATTC
>CAZNLZ010000151.1:0-4307 GCA_964574225.1 uncultured Muribaculaceae bacterium
TATGTGCTTGTTTAACTTCAAAATAGATATTTTGTTTAGCACTTTCATAATCTGCCACATCTTTATTGTGGGTTGCTTTTGCTTCATCAACTTGTTTCTTTAACAGCATTAAGTTCACTGTTGAATAGTTAATTTGAGCACCAAATTGGTAACCATAGTCCGTATCAACTTTTTTACCACCGCGAGTATAACCGCCAAACGCTGAAACGTTAGGAGCAAACGCTCTTTTGGAAGCTCTTACCAATAACCCAGAAGCATCGGCTTTCTTTTTAGCAGCCAATAGTTCTGGACTTGTCTCAAATGCTGTATTTACAGCGTCATCAACTTCAATAGCATATGCTTTTTTAGTTAATGTGTCTATTACATCATAATCAGAGTAATCTGGCTTACCCATTGCATTACTTAATTGAACATAAGCTACTTTTAATGTGTTTTTAGCTTGGATTAAGTTTAATTTAGCACGGCCCAAGTTGTATTCTGCTGTTAAAACATCAATCTTAGCTTTTGTACCGATATCATAATATCCTTTAGCTTGTTCTAAGTGAAGAGTAAAGTCTGCAACTGTATCTTCATAAACTTGAACTTGTTGTTGAGCAAATAACAAATTATAATAAGCTTGCTTTACTGTGAAAACAACAGTATTAATGCTATTTTCTAAAGCAAATTTAGTTGCTTCATAAGTTCTTTTTGCTAAATCTGCTTGAGCTTTTGTTTTACCAAAGTCAAATAAAAGCATATTACCTGAAATTGTTGGAGCATAGAACATATCATATTCTTGTGTTGGGAATGCAAAGTTTGCAACTTGCATATCATTTCTTGAATAACTTAATCCAGCTGAAAATGTTGGGAAGAAGTTAGACCAAGCTTGTCCAATTTTACTCTTATAAATTTCAGAATTACTTAATGCAGCTTTAATTGCAGGGTGATTTTCCATTGCAATCTTAACGCACTCATCAACTTCCATAATTCTTGTTGTTTCAACACTACCTTCATAGGCTGTATTTGTTAAAGTAGTCTTGTTTTCGCCTTCAGAAACTGCTGGAACTTCACCTGTTTCAAGCGAAACTGCTTCAACTTTTTGTTTTTTAGCCGCTTTTTTAGCTTCCTTTTCTGCTTGTTTAGCTTGTTTTTCAACAAGTTTTGCCGCTTTTTCAGCTTCGTCTGCAGCAACTTTTGCTGCTTTTTCAGCAGCTTTTGCTTCTTCTTTAGCAGTTTTTTCAGCTATTTCTGCAGCTTGTTTCGCTTCTTTTTGAGCTTTCTTTGTTGCTTCCAATTGAGCCTTTTCTGCTTCTTTTGAAGCCTTTTCAGCAGCCTTACGTGCAGCCTCAATCTCTTTTTCAGCTGCTTTTACTTTTGCCGCTTGTTCTTTTTCTATGGCTTTGATTTTTGCAGCTGTTTCTTTATCTGGTTCAACTGCTTTAACTTCTTTAGCCTTTTCTATTTTTGTATCTCTAGCAAATAATGATTTAACCTTATCAGTAAAAGAAGGTTTTTGAGCTTCAACCTGTGGAAGTGTTGGCGGAAGTTCATTAATAACTTCTTCTCTGAACGGATTATCAATAGCAAACACTGGGCTTGCCATTACTAGAAACATAAATATAAATAATTTCTTGTTCATTTTATCCACTCTACTCTATTTATTATTGTGCTTCTTTTGCTTGTTTTCTTTTTGCTGCATTTTCAACCAATGATTGAACTACAACATAGAAAACAGGAGTTAAAATTGTACCGATTGTTGCAGCAGCTGTCATACCACCGAATACTGTTGCACCAACAGCAATTCTTGATTGAGCACCAGCACCTGTTGCAAATACCATTGGTAATACCCCAAATACGAACGCTAAAGCTGTCATCATAATCGCTCTGAAACGCAATCTAGCCGCCTCAATTGCCGCATCTTCAATGCTCATACCTTGTTGTTCGTGAAGGTCTCTTGCGAACTCTACAATCAAGATAGATTGTTTTGCCGCAACCCCGATTAATGTAATCATACCTATTTGCGCATATAAGTCAAAAGATAATCCCATCATCATTTGGAATACCAACGCACCTAACGCAGCAATCGGAGCAATTAACAATACCGCAACCGGAATTGACCAGCTTTCATACAATGCAACTAGGAACAAGTAAACGAATGTTAGAGCTAACGCTACAACAACTGTTGTTTGTCCAGAAGATTCTCTTTCTTGCATTGATGTACCAGACCAGTCATAACCTACATCTTGTGGAAGAACTTTGTGTGAAACATTTTCCATTGCAAGCATAGCTTCACCAGATGACTTACCAGAAGATGGTTGACCTGCGAATTGTACTGAACGGTATTGGTTAAATCTTGTAATAGCTGCTGCACCTACTGTTTGTTCAAGACTTACCATTGTTTTTAGAGGTACCATTTGTCCTCTCATATTTTTTACATAAATTTTATCAATATCAGTTGCTTTGTTTCTGAAATCATCTTCTGCTTGAAGTTGAACTCTGAATACACGTCCTAATTTATTGAAGTCATTTACATAATATGAACCTAAAGTTGAAGCCATTGTTGCATATAATTCTTGGATATCAACATTTTGTGCTAAAACTTTAGCATAATCAATATTTAATCTATATTGTGGAACATTTGCTTGGAAAGTTGTATAAACGTTATTCAAGCTTGGATCTTGGTTTGCAGCAACCATTAATTTTTGTGCAAAACCTTCGATATCTTGAAGCGAGTGCTCACCTTTAGATAACATTTGGAACTCAAAACCACCTAACATACTCATACCAGAAATAGCGGGAGGAGAGAAACATGCAATTTGTGCTTCGTTAATTTTTGCATATCTCTTTCTTAATTCTTTCAAAATTCCATTATGAGATAAATCAGTTGGCTTTCCTTGAACTTTTCTAATAACCCATTGAATAGGGTTTACTTGTCTTTCATGCCATTCTAACAATGGAGTAATACAGAAAGCTTGGTTTGTTGGTCCAATACCAGCAAAAGTAATAACTTTATCTTTTTCAACACCTTCTACTTGTTTTGCTTCTTCTGTCATCTTTAATAAAACTTCTTGAGTTTTATTTAATGCACTACCTGGAGGCAATACAACTTGCGCCATAACTACCGCTTGGTCTTCATCAGGTATGAAACCTGTTGGAATAATCTTAAATAAGAATCCCATTAAAACTAAGAAGACTACATATAAAGTAACAGTTAATTTTTGATTGAATACGAATTTTTTAACTACGTCTAAATACCACTTTGTAACTTCGTCAAATCTCTTATCAAAAGCAACGAATACTTTTTTGATAAAAGCTGTAAAGAAGTTGCTTGGTTTTCTGTTTGGATCTTCTGCACGAAGTACCATTGTACACATAGCAGGTGATAACGATAGAGCGCAAACCGCTGATAATGCAATTGATACCGCAATACATACAGCGAATTGTCTATACATTAAACCTGATAAACCAGCTACAAATGATACCGGAACGAATACCGCCATAAGTACCATAGCCATAGCAACTAATGCGCCACCAACTTCTTGCATTGTAAGCTGTGTAGCTTCAACTGGAGATTTACCTTCTTCTAAGTGACGTTTTACGTTTTCAATTACTACGATAGCGTCGTCAACTACTACCGTTACTGCGAGTACCATCGCAAACAACGTCAGCAAGTTAATGGACATACCAAAGATAGGCAATGCCGCAAATACACCAACCAACGATACTGGAATGGTTACAAACGGAATTAATGTTGAACGCCAATCACCTAAGAATGTGAAGATTACCACAATTACGATTAATGAAGTTAACATAATTGTGAAGAATACCTCTTTCATTGATTCACGAATGAATTTAGAATCATCGTGCATCATTTTTACTTCCAATGAATCTGGAAGTGTTTTATTAATTTGTGAAATTTTCTTATTAACTAAATTAACTACTTCAATTGTATTTGCACCAGGTAATGGAACAACTTGGATAACTGAAGCAGGTTTACCACCAATAAAACCAATCTTATCGTATGAATAAGCACCAAGTTCGACTCTTGCTAGGTCTTTTAATTTAATTTGAGAACCATCTGTGTTAGAACGAACAATAATTTCTTCAAATTCTTCTGGTTCAACTAAACGACCTTTTGTCATAAGAGTCATTCTCAATGTTTGGTTTGATTTACTTGGTAATGAACCTAACGCACCAGATGAAACTTGAACGTTTTGACCTGCAATTGCAGCTCTTATTTCAGATACTGAAACATTTAAATTAGCCATCTTGCTTGGATCAAGCCAGATTCTCATACTGTAATCACCAGCACCGAATACGTTAACTTC
>CAZNLZ010000152.1:0-4298 GCA_964574225.1 uncultured Muribaculaceae bacterium
AAATGCTATGGGTACAGCAGGTTCTGTTTATGCTCCAGAAGATTTCTTAAAAATAGACCCAGCTTTAGATGACCCAAATGATCCAAGAAGTGTAAAAGAAGAATTCAAAGCATTCTGTGATGAATGTCACAAACGCGGCATTAGCGTTATGTTAGACTTACCAAGTTGTGCATCTTATGATTTATTCTTGGCAAGACCAGAATTAATGGCTTTTGAAAAAGATGGTACACCAAAAACTCCTCAAGGCTGGAACGATATTAGAATGTTTAATCCTTGGGAAGATGAATCTAAACGCATATTGAATAAACCATTATTACAAATGCATAAGGACTTTGTAGATTTATGTATTGAAGTTGGTGTTGATGGTATCAGAAGTGACGTAGCAAGAACAAAACCTACTGAGTTTTGGGATAATTTAATTACATATTCTCGTGATAGAGATCCTGAATTTGCTTGGTTGGCAGAAAGCTACACATATGAAGATGCTTCACCACAGTTAAACATGAATTATGACAGACCAGAAGACTCTTTGAGAGCTGGTTTTGACAGCTACTATGGTCAATATCATATTTTCCACGAATGGACAAAAGCGCAAGATTTACATAACTATGTAAAAGAAAACATTGATATGACACAAAATCTTGAGGCTGGTAAATCTTTAATCGGTTCATTTGGTACTCACGATGATATTTCAATTATGAATCATGGTGGTGTTACATTCACAAACTTAGTTTCTGGTTTACAAGCAACATTACCAATGGTAAACCCATATTACTTCGATGGATACCAAACAGGTGATGATTACTTATATGACTTTGAAGGTACAACAGATAAACAAACAGATACTGACTCTGAAGAATGTACAGTTCACAGAGGCAGACCTGATATCTTTAACTTCTCAAGACCATTAATTGGTGACCACCCTGAATGTGGTGACTTTATGCAAAACACTTTATCTATAAGAGCTGATAAAAAGTACCAAGACATATTAACAAAAGGTTCTTATATTCCATTAAATGTACAAAATAACAAAAATGACCAAATCATTGCATTTGCACGTCATTTGAATGGTAAAACTTTATTAGTTATTGCTAATAGAGATGTAAACCATAAACAATCAGGTACTATTTTAGTTCCTGGATTATCTGGAACCCAAAAGCTATCTAACTTGTTTGATTCTTATGGCGAAAACAGTATGTTGCAATCTCAAAATGGTTGCATAGCAGCTGATTTGGGTGCTGGTAGAATTCACTTGTTTGAAATAGATACTCCAAATATTGAAACTTCAGGATTGGAAGTATTAAAACAAAAATTATAGGTGATAAAATGTCGATCTCTCTAACTCCCTGCGTAAATACCTATAATACTCATTTTAAAGCACAAAATGGTACTAATGTGCTTGAAAATAGTTTGCGCATGATTAAAGAAAAACCTGAAGTAAAAGATAATTTTTTAAGTGAAAAAGATAAAAATGAAATACAGGCACAAAAAGTTAAAAGTGCCATTAAACGTTGCATTGGTGTTATCTTATTAGTTGATATTGTATATTTTGCAGTTAAACGTAGCTTTAAGTTTGCAAAACTTGCAAAACAACGAGAATTGAAATTAAAGCGTAGTAAATTAATACCACCTAAATCCGCATTTGATACACCGCCAAAATTAGATTAAGTTAACTCCTGAACTTGTTCCAAGTCTTGTTGCTCCTGCGTTTATTAGCGCAATAGCTTTTTCTCTGTCTTTGATTCCGCCAGATGCTTTGATTTGTACATTACTTCCTTTTAATGTTTCAAACATTAAGGCAATATCTTCTACTTTTGCGCCAACACCGTTTTTTACAAAACCAGTTGATGTTTTTGCAAAATCCGCACCAGCTTTAACTATAATTTCACAAGCTTTTATAATTTCTTCTTTTGTAAGAAGGTCAGTTTCAATAATTACTTTTAATGGAATAGTTCCGCAAGCTTTTTTTACTATTTCGATATCTTTTTGTAAGTAGTCAAAATTTTTATCTTTCATTGCTTGTACATTGATTACCATATCAACTTCATCGGCACCATCTTCGATTGCTTTTGTTGATTCAAATGCTTTTACCTCGCTTAGGCAAGAACCAAGAGGGAAACCAACTACTGTTACTACTTTTACTTGAGTATCTTTCAAGTATTCTTTTGCTGTTTTAACATTGCAACCATTTACACAAACACCTTTGAATTTGTGTGTTTTTGCTTCTTCTAATAATTTGTTTAGTTCTTCTGCTGTTGCATCTTGTTTTAGTAATGTGTGTTCAATGTGTTCTCTTAAATCCATAATTTACCTTATACTTTCAAGCATTTGTGTCGTTTTAAATCTTTTTGGTGAGTAATATTCAATATAATTTTTTAGCAGATTTATGCAAGTATCACAGATTTTTTCCGTTGCTAAATCGTCATATTTTGTGTGTGTATTAAAGTCTTCTCTTAGCATTGTTTCTAAAAATTCTTTTATTTTTGTTGGAATTTTTACTTTTTTGCAAATATCAGAAGCGCAGTCTTTGCATAAAATACCACCTTGTTCAATCGAAAAATAAATTTCTTCTGAGTTTGGTTCTTTTTGACATTTTACACAGTCATTAAGTTCAATTGAATAGCCTGTTATGTGCATAATTTTAAGTTGAAATCTTAAAACACTTAGCATAATTTGCTCTTTTGTTTTTGCTTGTGAGATTTTATCTAATACAGTGTAGAAAAGATTATAAATCTCTGCGCTATTTGGGTCATTTTCAATTCCAAAGTTAGAAACAATTTCGCTACAATACATTGCATAGAAAAGCTTATCCATATCACTACGCAAGTTGAAAAAAGTATTTAAAGCTTCTGCTTGGCAAATAGTATCCAATGATTTGCCTTTATTAAGCATTAGCTTATTTGCAACAAGCATATCCATTCTGCCACCGAGTTTGCTTGTTGTTTTTTTTATTCCTTTTGCAACTCCTTTTATTAACCCTTTTTCTTTTGAGTACATAACAACTATTTTGTCAGCCTCACTGATATTATATGATTTTAGGTTAATAACATTAGTAGTGAATTGCTCTTTCATTAGTATTCCATTTTTCCTGTGCCAGTGAATACTCCACGAAGCATTTGTTGCAATTCATTTCTACTGTCAGAATTTTGAAGCGCTACATCTTGAGTGATAAGTTTGCGTTTGCATAAATCGTTTAATGACATGTTAAATGTGATCATATCATCATAGCCACCACTTTTTACAAGTTTGTAGATTTCTTCAAGTTCATCTTTTAGAATGAAGTCTTTAATTGTTGGTGTTGAAACAAGAAATTCAACTGCTGGAATTCTACCTTTTCCTGTAGATTTTGGTAATAATTTTTGAGAAATACAACCTCTAAATACTTCTGCAAATTGGCTTCTTACGGCTTCTCTTTGAGCTGGATTAAAGAAGCTTAAAATACGGTTAATTGTTTGTGTAGCATTGAATGTGTGCAAAGTTGCAAACACTAAGTGACCTGTTTCTGCTGCGTGAAGGGCACTTTGTACTGTTTCCATGTCTCTGATTTCACCAATAAGGATAACATCAGGGTCTTGTCTTAATGCATATTTCAAACCATCGATGTAGTTAGAAGTATCAACACCAATTTGTCTTTGTGTAAATATAGACTTATTGCTCTTGTAAATATATTCGATAGGGTCTTCGATAGTAACAATGTGTTTTTTCTGTGTGTTGTTAATGTGTTCAAGAATTGAAGCAATTGTTGTTGATTTACCACTACCAGTTGCGCCTGTAATTAAAACAATACCACTATCAAAACCTGCAAATTTTTCAATTTTTGAAGGTAGATTTAATTGTTCTAAAGTTGGAATTTCATATGAAATTATACGAATTGTCATTGCGTGGTAACCAAATGACATTGCCAAGTTTACCCTGAAACGAGAAAATCCTTCAAGTTCATATGGAAAGTCTGAGTCATAAGAGCAAAATATTTTATCTCTCATTGCCATTGGTGCCATTTCGTCAATGGCTTCAATCATATCTTTTTCAGTGATTGGTGGAAGTTTTGATTTCACAATTTTGCCATCAATACGAAAAGCAGGAACTTCCCCTACAATAAAGTGAAGGTCAGATGCACCGAGTTCTACTGCCTTCTTTAGTAATGAATCTATTGAATAATCACTCATTTTATTACTCCAAAAAACCTATATAGTAATAGTATATTACATTTTTTGATAAATAAAAATAGCTTTACAATGAAAAAAAATTTAATATTATGTAATGTTTTTGACTATTATGTTTATTTGTTGTGTAATAAA
>CAZNLZ010000153.1:0-4287 GCA_964574225.1 uncultured Muribaculaceae bacterium
GTTGACCACTTTGAGTGTCCTGACATATATAATTTCCTTTCATATTTTTTTTCTTTATTGTAATATAAAATTATGGAAAATAAAATAAATAATGACTTACAAACTGCCCTTGATGCTTTTAAAGCTGGCGATTATGAAAAAGCAATTGATGCTTTTAAATTAGTTTTGGAACAAGATAATAACAATCCTAATGTTTTAAACAATATTGGTCTTTGTTATTCTAAATTAGCTAATGATGAGTTAGCTTCTGAATTTTTTATAAAAACACTATCTTTTAATCCAAAGTCTGTTCAAACGTACATTAATTTAGCTGATGTATATTATAGAAATAAAAACATTGTTGAAGCAATTAATCTTTTAGAAAATGGTGTTACTTTAATGCCACAAGAAATTGCTTTAAAACATTATCTTTCTCGCTTTTATGTTGAAGATTGTAGATATGATTTAGCTATGGATCAACTTTTTGAGATTCTTGATATTGATGAAGATAATGTTGATGCTTATTGGGATTTAGGTAATATTCACTTTGAACTTGGTGATTATGATAGTGCTGTTGAAAATTATGAAAATGTTTTAGAAAAAGTTACAGATAATGCTGTATTATATTATCAAACTGCTATTACATATGAAGCAAATGATAATGTTGATAAAGCTATTTCAAATCACTTAAAAGCATTGGCCGTTAATGAAAACTTCCATCCTTCATATAAAAAGCTTGGTATTTTATTTATGGCTCGTAATGATGATGAAAGTGCTATTGAATATTTACAAGATTATTTGAATTTTGATTTGCCAGAAGAAGAAAAGAATACTATTAAAGATTTGATTGATAGAATTAGCAAATAGTATTGTTCTGTTGTCAGTTATTTAATTTCATCTTTTTACTAATAATCTATTAGTGTTTTAGATTATTTTAGGTGATTTATGAAAGATGTATTGATTTATTCTGTAGATTATTGTTCCTTTTGTAAGAAGGCAGAAATGCTTTTAAAAAATAAAGGGGTTAATTATAAAAAAATTGATATTACAAATAATGAACAAGAATATAGAAAAAAACTTGGTGAATATTATGATATTCAAGGTTGTGTAACTGTTCCTCAAATAATAATTGGTGGTAAAAGAATTGGCGGTTATGATGTACTGGAAAAACTAGAAAATTCCGGTCAGTTGGATACTATTTTGGCTGATTAGGAGGAATTATGAATAAGTTTTTCAATTATTATAATTCTCTTTGTGTTGGACCTAATTCTCCCAATGTTTTTTCTTTTGACCCATATTTTATTGCAATAAAAGAAATGCTAATTTCTGAGTTACGTCAAATAGTTTTTTATATCGAAAAATTAAAAGATTTTGAGCTTGATATGTCTATCTATAGAGACAAGGTGATTGAATTTATTTCTATTCTTGTTGTTAATTTAGATTTTCGTAGAGAAAGTTTTTTTGTTATTGTTGAAGATTTATACCAGAATAAAAATTCTTTGTATGAATTATATAAGCAAGAATGTGAAAAGAGAAATTTATCTGCTGAAAATGTTAATATTCTTGAGTTAAAGCTAGATAATAAAGAATCAATTATAAAAGCTCTAAATGATTATGAACAAAATATTTCAAGTGATTTAACTAAATTAACTTTAAATAAAAAAATCTTATATCATATAATGATTAATTTAGTATTGAATGCTTGTAATTGCTTGATTGATTTAAAAAATTATGATGTGGATTTTGTTCAAGCAAAAGATGAAGTTTTAAGGCTTTTTAATGCGTCTAATTTTACTTCTTCTGAAGAATCAGAATGGGTTAGTATTATTCGAGAATTTGCTAAGTGTAATTATAAAATTATAACTACACTTTATGATAAAGTTGCAGAAAAATATGGTCCAATTATTAACTCTTCTGTTCCGTTTTTAACAAAAAAAGGTAAAGCAATACTTGTTTCTGGTGACAATTATTCTGATTTGGAAAATATTTTAAATGCAGTTTCTGATTATGATATCAATATATATACGCATAATGAGATGATTAATGCTTTTCAGTATGAAAAATTTACTTCTAATTCCAAATTAGTTGCGCATTATCAGCGTTCAAGTAATAGCTTTTCTCTGGATTTTTCATCTTTTCCTGGACCTATTTTTATTTCGAAAAATTCGACTCCAAAGATTGATGTTATTAGAGGGCAAATATATTCATCATCTAAATATCCTTCTTTTGGACTTGGAAAAATTCAAAATGATGATTTCTCAGAATTAATTGATTATGCGCTTAAATCAAAAGGTTTTGAAGAAAATGTTTTTATTAATTCTTTTGATATTGGATATAATTTGGATGAAATTAATTCAAAGTTAAGAGAAATTGTTTCTAAGTTTAAAAATAATGAAATATCTCATATTACAATAATTGGGTTATTTGATAAGTTTGCATCTGAAAATGACTATATTTCATCATTTATTGAAAAAGCTCCAAAAGATTGCTATATAATTTCTTTTGCTCAAAATTTTAACCGCGATAATTTCTGGTTTATAAATTCCTTTTTTGAATTTAAATTGACCTATATTATTATTGAATATTTGAAAAATTCAGTTGATAACTTCTCGAAAAATCTTAGTGTGTTTTTTGTAGATTGTTCTAGTAATTTACTTTCTCACGTATTTAACTTGATTCATTTAGAAGTATCAAAAATATACCTTGGTCCTTGTTGTCCTAATATTTTAAACCCAATTGTATTTGATGGATTGAAAAACTTGTTCTCAATTAATGAGATTTCTAATCCTAAGAATGATTTAAAACAAATTTTGAAATAAAAAAGAGGAAGTTAAACTTCCTCTTTTTTTAATTATAACCATTATTTAGTTATATTTTTTGAAAATCAATACAGCGTTATGTCCACCAAAGCCGAAAGAGTTTGTTAATGCAATATTAACAGGTGTTTTTTCTGCTTTGTTTGCTACGTAATTTAAGTTTGCTACTTCTTCGTCCAAGTTTTCAAGGTTGATTGTTGGAGGAACTGTATCGTTATTTATTGCGTGTACACAAATAACTGATTCTGCAGCACCTGAAGCACCTAGCATGTGTCCTGTTTCTGATTTTGTTGAGCTTACTCTTAAGTTAGGATTTTGTGTTTTATCACCAAAAACCTTTGCAATTGCCATTGTTTCTGCAATATCACCTAAGTGTGTGCTTGTACCGTGTGTATTGATGTATTGTACGTCTTCTGGTTTAATACCTGCATCTGCTAATGCGAATTCCATTGCTTTTGCTGCGCTTGCACCTTCTGGATGTGGAGCAACTACGTCATAAGCGTCACCAGTTTGACCGTATCCAATAACTTCTGCATAAATTTTTGCGCCACGTTTTTTAGCGTGTTCTAATTCTTCAAGAACTAAAACTCCAGCGCCTTCTGCCATAACAAAACCATCTCTGTCTTTATCGTATGGTCTTGACGCTTTTGTTGGTTCATCATTTCTCTTTGAAAGAGTTTTTGCTGCAGTAAATGCACCTAAACCAATTGTACAAATAGCAGCTTCACTACCACCTGCAATAACTGCGTCTGCATCTCCATATTGGATAGCTCTGAATGCATCACCAATACAATGTGCAGCTGTAGCACAAGCCGTAACTACTGCCTTGTTAACGCCTTTTGCACCAACTTCAATAGAAATTTTACCTGCGCACATATCACAAATTAACATTGGAATTGTGAATGGTGAGCATTTTGTTGGTCCTTTGTTTAGCATAGCTTCATAACTCTTTTCAATTGTATGGAAACCACCAGCGGCAGAACCAACAATTACTCCAAGTTTAAATGGGTCTATGCCTGATTCTTTAATACCTGAATCTGCAACTGCTTCTCTTGCTGCAACAATTGAGTATTGTAAGAATTTATCTAGTCTTTTTGCTTCTTTTGGCTCAAAGTAATCAATAGGATTAAAAACAGATTCTTTGATTTCTCCGCCTATTAATACAGAGTGACCTGACATATCTCCCATGTTTTCAATATGAGAAATTGCGCTTTTTCCATTAACTACGCCTTCCCATAATTTTTCAGAGCCAACTCCGAAAGGAGATACTACGCCCATCCCTGTGATTACTACTCGTCTTTTTGTCATTTTTTCACCTATAAATATATCTATTATTAGAATGAGGAGAACTTGCGCATCAAGAACCCCTCATTGAAATTTTAATTAATTTATTGAGCGATTAAGAATTTGCTTCAATGTAATTAACTGCGTCTTGAACTGTAGCGATTTTTTCAGCTTCTTCATCAGGAATTTCGCAACCGAATTCTTCTTC
>CAZNLZ010000154.1:0-4268 GCA_964574225.1 uncultured Muribaculaceae bacterium
CGAGGTAAATCTACCCCAGCAAGTCTTGCCATTGTTTCTCCTTTTACTATATCTTCCTTTAATTTTTGTTTTTGTTTCTCGGGTTTGTTTGCTTCGTGTCGTCTTGAAATTCCTTTACGCTCGTTGCTGTCACCACTTCGCTATCGCTGCCGTTTGCTTCGCACTCGCTTACCGAATTTCATTCGTCCGGAATTTCGCTTAGCCTTGTCTTTGTTTGTGTTTTGGGTTTTCACAAATTACTGCTACTCTGCCTTTTCTTTTGATTACTTTGCATTTATCACAAAGTGGTTTTACTGAAGCTCTTACTTTCATCTTATTTTCCTTTTCTTTGTTATTTTAATCTGTAAGTAATGCGACCTCTTGTTAAATCATACGGTGTCATTTCCACCTTTACCTTGTCGCCAGGTAATATTTTGATAAAGTTTTTTCTTATCTTTCCTGAAATATGAGCTAGTATCTCATGCCCATTTTCAAGTTGTACTTGGAACATCGCATTTGGTAGCGATTCTATGATTGTTCCTTCAAATTCAATTACGTCTTTTGACATTTATTTCCTCATTTTAGATTAGTCAATATAACTATCCTACATGTTAAATTTTTCAAATCAAGCGTTTTTCCCATGTAATTTATGTTTTTTACCGATTTTTATTAAAAATTTATCAATTGTTTTTTAAACAATACGAAATATACAATTTTTACGCACTTTCCCAAGAAGCCGAATTTTAGTATTTCTTCGCCTTTTTGTAAATTTTTCTTAATATATCAAAAGTATTCTATTTTTAAAAAAACAATTATACATTCTTTAAAAAATTGACCTATTTTATTTTAAAAAATAATATTTTAGCTAAAGAAAATATCTAAAAATGAAAAAAATTTTTACAACAATATTAATTAATATATTAGTTTTTATTCTTCTATTATTTTTGATAGAAGTTGGTATTTGGGCTTGGGAAAATGAAACATTAAGAAGAAATAATGATTTTTTCAGACAAAAAGGTATTTTAAAATTCCACCAAGGAATTAAAACATTCCACTTAGACCCAAGATATTTTCCAACGCCAGAAAATGGCTGGGGAAGAGCACCAGAAGGATTAAACTTTACTTCAAAACCAATAGTATTCTTTGGCTGTTCTTTCACCTACGGAATGAATTTAGAAAAAGAACAAACTCTTCCATACAAAATAGCATATTTAGCCAAAAGACCAACATATAACAGGGCTTATTCTGCTTGGGGCGTTCAACATATGTTGTACCAAACAAAATTAGAAGAAATGTATTCTCAACTTCCAGAACCAGAATATGCTATCTATACTATGATGCACGATCATTTTAGAAGATTATATATTATAACCTTTATGCGTGGACAAATGTTGAATGAAGATTTTAACTTGCGATACAAAGAAAAAGATGGAAAATTATACGAAATAAAACACAAAAATCATTTATATAATTTTATCAAACGTCTATATTTAACTAATGTTTTATTTAATCACTACGTAGAAAAAATAAAATTAAGACCAGAAAATGGAGAAGAATACACAAATTTTGCTTTAAAACATTTTGTTGAAAGCAAAGAAGAAATGCAAAAACATTGGAAAAATACAAAATTTGTTGTGTATTTTTACGACTACCATGAAAATTATGATCTTCTTAAAAACAAATTAGAAAAAGAAGATTTCATAATAATAGATAATAAAGATTTAACAAATGAAGATTTAACAGCGGAAAAATATATGTTTGCTGATTATCATCCAAAAGAAGCTGCTTGGGATTTATTGGTTCCAAAATTAGTAAAAGAGCTTAAGCTTTAAATTTCAAATCTATTATATATTTGCTCTATGTTATGAAGATAATCATTTATATCAAAACATTCTTTGATTTCATTTTCAGTTAATTTTGCCAAAACATCTTCATCTTTTAAAAGATTTTCGATAAAGCTACCGTGATTGTTAAATGCATCAAGAGCATTTCTTTGGACTAATCTATAAGCATCTTCACGAAGCATACCTTTTGAGCAAAGCTTCAACAATACTTTTTGCGAAAATACAATTCCACCAAAAAGATTTGTATTTTTTAGCATATTATCTTTATGAACAACTAGGTTTTTAATTGTTTTTTCTAATCTTGAAAGCATATAATCAACCAAGATTGTTGAATCTGGGAATATAATTCTTTCTGCGCTACTGTGAGAAATATCTCTTTCATGCCACAACGCAATATTTTCCATAGCCGCTAGCGAATTAGAACGAACAATGCGAGCCAAGCCTGATAAATTTTCTCCAGAAATTGGGTTCTTTTTATGAGGCATAGCACTTGAACCTTTTTGCCCTTTAGCAAAACCTTCTTCAACTTCCAAAACTTCTGTTCTTTGAAGATGTCTTAACTCAACAGCTATTTGTTCGATAACAGAAGCAATTAAAGCCAAAGATTGAAGATATTGAGCGTGAATATCACGAGCAATAACTTGAGTTGAAAATTTTGCTGGTTTTAGCCCTAAAATCTCGCAAGTTTGTTTTTCAATTTCAGGGTCAATATTACTATATGTTCCAACAGGCCCAGAAATTTGACCAATTCGGGCTTCACCAAGTGCTTTTTCAAAATTACGTTTATTGCGCTCAATCAAATCAATCCAACCGCAAATCTTAACACCAAAAGTCATTGGTTCTGCGTGAATACCATGAGATCGTCCAATACAAATTGTTTCCTTATGCTCTTTTGCTTTTTCTTTCAACGTTACAAGTAAATCATCTAAATCTTTTAAGATAATTTTGCCTGCATCTTGCATTTGAAGAGCCAAAGCGGTATCTATAACATCTGAACTTGTCATACCCATATGAATATAACGAGAATTTTCGCCAACATTTTCATTTACATTAGTAAGGAAAGCTATAACATCATGATGAACTTCACGTTCAATTTCATCAATTCTTTCAACAGAAAAACTAGCTTTTAAAACAATATCATCTAGTGCTTCATTAGGGATTTGCCCAAGTTTGTTATATGCCTTACAAACAGCTAATTCAACATCAAGATAATATTTAAACTTAGAATTTAAATCCCAAATTTTACTAATTTCTTCTCTTGAATAACGTTCAATCATAAATCTTTCCTTTTCTATGATTTTATTTTACAATAAATAGAGTTATTCGTAAAAAATAATAATTGGTGTAAAAATAAAAATGAGAAAATTTGTTTATTGGGTTTATATTATTGTATCTTGTATAGTTGTATTTTTTATTGCTGATTTTATTGAATTTAAAATTTTAGAGAAAAATTTTTATAATAAGTTTCAAAATCTTGACGTAAAAATAACCTCTTACTTTAAGTATTTTGACAATAATTGGTTTTATCATTGTATAACATCTTATGAAAATTATTATGAAAAACTAATAAAGGATTTTCGAGGTGATGTTTTAGCTGATGATAATACGAAACAACCAATAATTTTATTTGGGTGTTCTTTTGCATATGGTTCTCAATTAGAATGGGAACAAACTTTTGCATACAAGCTTTCTAAAAAAACAAAAAGAAACATCTATAATAGATCAATTGGTGCTTGTGGTATACAGCACATGTATTACATGTTACTTCATTCTGATTTTTATGAAACTTTACCAAAAAATCCAGAATATATTATTTATGTATATATACCAAGTCAAATGACAAGGTTGCACAATTATATATATCCTAGTGAAATGGTTTCGAATGGTCCGTATCTACATTACGATATAAAAGATAATGAATTAGTTCTAAGAAAAGAAATAACACAGCTTTACAAATCATTTATCTTTAAGAGAGTAATGGCTGAAATTGATGAAAAAAATCACGCACAAAACCAAAATGCAAAAGAAAAAAATTCAAAGTTAGCGACTAAATTATTTATTGAAAGCAAAAAAATGTTATTAGATAGATATCCGCAAACTAAGTTTGTAATTCTAAGATATAATGTGGATGAAGATGGAGAAAAAGACCTTGAAATTTCTAAAATGTGGGATGAAATGGAAGAAAAAGGGTTTACTATAATAAAATCTAGGGACTTGATTGGAAGAAATTACAGAGAAGATGAAACAACAATGGATAACATCCATCCATCAGAAGCAGCTTGGGATTTGTTAGTACCAAAATTAGTTGAAGAATTAAATTTATAGCGTAAAAGTTCATTTTTGTGTATAGTTGTTCTTAGAGCGAGAATAGTTTAGGTGAACAAATTATGCAAAGACAACCATTTTTTTATGATATTACGCTAAGAGACGGTAATCAATCATTAA